>JAFGJH010000016.1 GCA_016929255.1 Candidatus Woesearchaeota archaeon | reverse complement strand
CGCCCTAAACTTCAAGGTTTCCTTGAAGGCTTTCACGCACGAAGTAAGTGATAGAGGGCGCGGTATTACGGGACTCGCTTCTGACAGGCGAGTCTGCGGAATTGAAAATGGCGCAGAACGCTTCATTAGGCGCTACACCCCCTTCTTGAAAGAGTAGGCCTTGCGCCATTTTCAATAAACATGAGCAGGGAAGAATTCCTTGAGAAACACAACAAAGAGAAATAAAAAATTTGTATTTGTTCAGCAGCTCCGCGCTGCTTATGCCCCTTTGCCGGCAATCCGACAATGTCCTTGTGACAGTGCTACGCAGCATGATATCCTTGCCGCTTGGGCCGGTCCGTGATTTTTTTTCACTACCGACGCCAAAGCGGCGGAGCTGCTAAAAACAGCTGAACAAATACAGAAATTAATTGTTAATCAATAATTGACCAGTATCTCCACATCCTTCCCGAATATCTCCTTCATCTTCTCGAAGACAGGCTCCTTTATGAAGACCTTGGGCGGGATCGAGTACTTCGCAAGGTGCTCCTCAAGCTCCTCCATGCTTGAGCCGGTTATCTGGCCCAGGGTGCCGTCCTTGTTGATAGGCGCCTTGGTGACCTCCCTGTCCTCATTGTCCACGTCGTGGATTATGAAAGCCATGTCCTCCAGCAGAAGTATCTCGCCGTACCTGTCGCCGTGCTTAACACGTATCCTTGCGCGCTCAAGCTCACGGCCCCTCTTGCGCTGCATGTATTCCACGAGGAACTTGACCAGCTCACGAGACTCCTTCTTCACATTCTCTATATCCGCCTTGGTGAGCCTCTTCTCGTCATAGTCCTTCTTGGCCTTCACCACATGGTCCAGCATGCGCAGGTACTTCTCAGGGATCTTTCCCCTGTGCACAAGCTCTGTCTCGAAATGCCTGATGACCTCGATGTCCTTTACGCGCTCTATGCCCTCAAGGATGAGCACATCCCTTATTATGGTCACGACAGTCTCATAGACCTGGAGCATGGACTCCTCCTCCTTCATCTTCTCTATCTGCGTGAAGAGCCTGCTCAGCCTCTTGAGGTACTTGTCGGCCTTGTCGAGAAGGTCATCTATCTCCTTCCCTGTCACGTCCTTTATCTCGCCGTGCTCGATGCCCTTGTAGTACTTCCTTATGTCCCTGAGAGTCTCGATATACTTCTCCTCAAGAAGCTTCTCCTTCTTGACGAATATCTCCTCAGCAAGGTTCACCGTCTCCTTAGGTGTGGGAGGGGGGATGCCGTACAGCATCAGCGCAGCCTGGGTCGGAGTGAGGGTGGACCAGTAGATCTCTGTCTCGACGACCTGCTTCAGCCTCGTCTTCACCCTGGAGACCATCTGCTCGCCCGAGGCCATGAACATGTCTATGGCCTCTGCGCTCGGCTTTATCTTGCCCATCTTCAGCAGCTGCTTCCAGGGCATGAAAATGCCGCGGTCATACAGGGGCACGCCGTCGCGGAGTACGGTGAATATCACCGGGTTGGCCTCCTTGATGGACTCCCAGAAATCAGTCAGTATGTACACCTGGATGTTCAGCTTGTTCTTGATGCCTGTCATGTCGCCGGCGTCAAGGCCCATGCCGATTATGATCGCGCGCAGCTTGTCTTTCAGCTCAGCGCGCGTCATCTTCTTCACATCAGTGTCATCCACTATTATCGCGACGTCTATGTCGGACTTTGAAGTCGCCTGACCCCTTGTCAGGGAGCCGAACAGCACATAAGAGACGATGTACTTCTCGAACTTCTTCATCACCATCTCCTTGTGTATCTCGCCGATCTTAAGCGCGGACATCATGCCAGTGTCATGCACAGGGGCGCACATCGCGAACAGCTGCAGAAGGTCGAACTTGCCGTCATAGCACGACTGCCACACATCAGACAGTATAACTGTCTGCGGAGTGAGGCGCTTGTCTATGTCCTGCGCCATCTTCTCCATTATAGCACCGAGCTTGTCCTTCAGCTCCTGCTTGGTCATGCGCTGCGAATCAGAATCATCGACCAGCACAAGCACGTTTATCTTGTCCTTGTCCACCTTCTCCCCCTGCTTGGACGGAGGCATCAGGGCTATGCCCATGATGTAATGCTCAAACTTCTTAAGGACCTCTGTCTGGAACTTCTCCAGCCTGCCCTTGATCTCCTTGAGCTTCTCCTGCACCTCAGGAGGGAGCTTCTTAATCATCTCCTCTTCCTCAGCCTTCTTCTGGTCCTTGGCCTTCTTGTCATCAGACTCCTTGGAAGGCGCCTTGGCATCCTTTGACACTGAATGTTCTTCCTTCTTATACTCCTTCTTCGCATACTCCTTCTTAGCCATTGAAAAGCACCCCGGGACTGTTATTTAATAGCTCAAGCGTGTCTAAAACGAGCCTTGATACAGGCATGCCACATAAGAAGCCAGCCGCATTTATAAATACTTATAAACCAAAAACATCAGGAGTGCGACAAAAAAGTCATTAGTAATCAGACGAAAATTTTATAAGCTCTGAAGCTTATGATTCTGAGGTTGTCAACACAGGTAAAATACTGAAAACAATCAATAAAAAAGGTGACGCAAATGGCTGAAAAGAACAAGACTCCTGTTTATGATAAGCACAAGAAATACCATGACCTGGTAGGAAAGCTCCAGGACCTGGGGGATGATGAGCACCACACCGGCCTCGCGAGCCACGTGCACCATGCAGCATCAGAATACCTGCACAAGAACAAGAGCATAGACGGCAAGGTAAACTGGACCGAGAAAGGGGACAAGGCGCACAGGGAATTCTCAGACAAGCTGTGGGACACAGCAGCAGACAGGATAGCCAAGAACTACCTCAAGCTCAGCGACCAGCAGGTCCAAGACCTCAAGAAGACAAAGACCCCTGAAGGGGAGAACGCCTGGGAGAACATGATATCGCACTACCTCGGCGGAATGGGCAAGGATGACTTCTTCGAGAGGGTCAAGAACGAGAACGAGCTCACCATCGAGAACATACTCAAGACATATGTCAACACGCTGGCAGGCAGGCACCTCCAATACAGGCATACATCGCTGCTGAAAAAAGAGATCAAGGACCCCGCAGACATGGACGGGGCGGCAGCATACCTGGGGGACGCGCGCAAGCACAACTCAAAATCTCTCAAGCCGCTCAAGGTGCCGAAGAAGTTCAAGAGCATTGAGGAAGCAATGAACTCGCTGTCGACAGCTTCGCAGTACATACCCAGGAGCTACCACCCTGACAAGAAGGACACGTACCACTGAGCGGCGCGGGGCAGCCTGAAGCGGCACCAACCAATTTTTTCTTCTTTTTATCAGGCACATTCAATAAGCTTTATAAATAAAAACATATTGGGCCAGAGCAGGGAATGGCGATATTAGAACTGCTAAAAGGGGTAGCTAGCCAGCATCTTATGTATACTGCTGGACTATGGGCACTGCTGGCGCTCATACCGCTCATTCTGGTCTATCTCATAAGGCCGAAACCCAAGAAGCAGACAATACCCGCGCTCATGTTCCTGATGAAGGAGAGCGCGAAGAGCGACAGGAAATCATTCCTGAGAAGATTCATACGCGACCCGCTATTCCTGTTCCAGATACTCGTCCTGGTGGCGTTCGCCATAGCCATAGCAAAGCCATACATGACAGTCGCAGAGGACGTCCTGGTGGAGAAGACAGCCATTGTCGTGGACGCGTCAGCCTCATCACAGCTCGAGATCGACGGCAAGACAAGGTTCGGGCGCGCGATAGATATAGCCAAGGAGAACGCCGGCTCCAACAACGCAGTCATAGTCATAAGCTCTGTGCCCGAGCTCATAGCAGACGAGGTGGACCTCTCAAAGGCAAGGGATGAGCTCAACCACATAAAACCAAGGGACACGCCCACCAGCATATTCGACTCGATAATATTCGCGAGCAACTACGTGAATGAGAAGGACAAGGTCGTCGTCATATCTGACTTCATAGAGACGGGCACGCAGAAGGACTTCAACGCAGCGAAGAGCATCCTGGAATCCAAAGGCATCATCGTCCAGTTCATCAACCTGCGCCAGCAGGAGAGCAGGAAGGCTGAGAACATAGGCATAGTAGACCTCGACGTCAAGGAAGAGCAGGTCAGCGTGCAGATAAAGAACTACAACGACAGGAACGAGACAGTCAGGCTCGAGATGGAGGGCGTGAACCTCACCACGGACGAGATAACAATAGAGCCTAAGGCTGTAGAGGTAGTCAACTTCCCGACACAGCCTGCCCTCTCGAAATTCTCCATACGCCCCGCGCAGTGGAGCGACGACTTCCCGCTGGACAATGAGATATACATCTCGGCGCCCGCAGCAGAGTCGGTCCCCCTGCTGCTCATCGCGAACACTGTCTCGAGGCACCTCTCGACAGCCCTTGAAGTCATCGGCACGGTGGATGTGGAGAGGGGCACGCCGCCCAAGGTCCCTGAGGTCAACCACCAGATAATCATGATAAACAACATCAACAAGGACCTGGTCCTGCCGGGCACCATGAAGAGCATAAGGAAGAAGGTCGATGAAGGTGCGGCACTGATAGTCGTGGCGCAGCCTGACCTGTTCTCGATAGACTTCGAGGGCCTGCTGCCTGTGGAGCGCGCAGACAACTCAGGACCTGTATTCATAGAACATGAGGTATGGGTCACACCCACCTACGAGACAACAATCACAGAGGACATCAACTTTGGAATGGTCAAGAAATACCTCAGGGTGGTGCCTGTCAACGGCGCCACGACGCTCGCATCCACAACCAACAACGTCTCGATGATAGTCATGAAGAGCTACGGGAAAGGGATGGTGGCCTACTTCGGCATGATGGACGACCACTCCAACTTCAAGGAGGACATATACTACCCGGTGTTCTGGAAGAGGCTGTTCGACACTGCCATAAAGAAGCAGGACCTTTCAGAGCTCAACTTCAAGACAGGCAGGCTCGTGAACCTCCTGGTCAAGCAGAAGATAGTCTCCCCGTTCGGCAGCGTCAATGCAGAGACCATAATGCTCAGCCACCAGGGAATCTACCGAGGCCAGGAGAAGAACTTCGTCGCGAACCTCATCAACGAGGAGGAGTCAGACCTCAACGGCGACGAGCCTGAAAAGAAGCTCGGCGTGTTCGAGGAAGGCGCCACCAAGATGGAGAAGGTGCCTTTCGAGCTCACAAGGCATTTCCTCATAGGCCTCCTGGCGCTGGTGTTCATGGAGCTGCTCTGGATAAAGTTCAGAGGTGACCTGTAAGCATGGCAATATCTTCGGTAACTGACATCATGAACGCCATCAGCACAGGCACATTCTCGTTCAACAGGCCAGAGATACTCCTAATAATAATACCCACCATGATAGTCCTTGCGCTGATAATGGCCAAGAGCTTCGTGGCAATAGACAAGAGGAGGCTCAAGGAGAAGGACTTCACCAGGTCAAGGAGGAGGTACAGGATATTCATATTCATCACAAGGGCAATCATATTCTCCCTGCTGCTGATAGCGCTGGCAGACCCGTACGGCCAGGTCGAGAAGCAGGTGCCGGGAGACCTGACCATAACCCTGCTCATAGACAACTCCACATCCATGCAGATGTTCGACATCTCGTTCGTGCCGACGCTCAAGGCAGAGCTCGAGAAGAGGCTGCCTGTCAAGACAAGCTACATATCAGCGCCCCTGGAATCGAACATAGGGGACGGCATACTCAACAACCTCGAGAAGGACAAGAACCTGCTGCTGATAAGCGACGGCCAGGCCACCTCAGGCACAAACATGATGGATGTGCTCCTCTTCGCGGCGAGCCTCAACAGCTCAATCAGCGCGATAAACCTGCACCCTGTGCAGGAGGACATAGGAGTGAGCGTGAAAGGCCCGTCCAAGACCATATCAGAGGTCGAGAACTTCTACAAGGTCAGCATAGGCAGGGTCTCTCCTGAAGGGACGGACAGGCAGGCGGTCAGGATCCTTGTCGGCGTGGACGATGAGGTCATAGCCGACGAGATAACCACCAAGGATGAGTACACGTTCAGCTGGAACTTCACAGACGGCTACCACCGCATCGTCGCGAGGGTGGTGCCCACGGCGCCTGAAAGGGACCACTTCCCCGAAAACAACGTCTTCTACAAGACGACGCACGTGATACCCAAGCCCAAGGTGCTGCTCGTGACACAGGCAGAGACCGCGCTGAAGACAGTGATGGACGAGCTCTACGACGTCACCCAGGCAGGTTCAGTCCCGAAAGACAGGAAAGACCTCGACCAGTACTATGCAGTCATACTCAACGACCTGCCCATAGACATGCTCAGGGACATAAGCGCCCTAAGCGACTTCGTCATAGAGGGCAACGGCCTCCTCACAGTGGGAGGGTACAACTCTTTCGACAACGGAGGGTACAAGGGCAGCGCATTCGAGTCGCTGCTGCCCGTGCAGGTGGGCGCGGGAGAGCTCAAGAAAGGCGAGTCCAACATAGTCATAGTCATCGACATCTCAGGGTCGTTCACAGAGAAAGGCGTCACAACCACGGCGCTCAGCACGTCGAAGGCGCTCGCCTACGATGTCATAGACAACATAAACGAGAAGAACTCTGTCGGAGTCGTCGCATTCGACCAGTGGCCATACCTCGTGGCAGACCTCGAGCCCCTGTTCGTCAGCAAGGCCCAGACACTCGACAAGATAGAGAGGCTGCAGGGCAAGGGGGGGCAGACAGAATTTTCAGCAGGGCTCAAAGGGGCCTTCAACCTCCTGAGAGGCAAGACAGGCAGCAAGAGCCTCATATTCATATCAGACGGGTACACATGGAGCGAGCTGGTGAGGCAGGACGCGATAGACGTGGTCAATGCGATGAAGAACTACGGGATAAAGGTCTACGTGATCGGCACCGGAAGGAACCTCGACGAGAAGTTCCTCAGGCAGATGACCACTTCAGGAGGAGGGATATACTTCAACGCAGACACCTCCAACAGGCTCAGGATACTCTTCGGCGAGCCCGAGAAGAAGGAGGTGGGGAGCGCGTTCTCCCTCTTTGTGGTGGACCCATACCATTTCATCACAGAGGACCTCGAGACCACCGCGGTGCTGTACGGCTACAACCAGGTCGTCCCAAAGGCGAACGCGAACCTGCTCATGACCACAGACGCCGGCGAGCCAGCATTGGTCGTCTGGAGGCACGGCGTGGGAAGGGTGGCTGTCCTGCCGGTGTTCTCGTCAGGCAACAACCTCGGCGAGCTGCTTGACAGGCAGAACTCAAGGCTCATCACAAGGATAGTCAACTGGGTGATAGCAGACCCTGAGAGGAAGAACGACTTCTTCGTGGACGTCAGGGACGCAAGGGTGAACAAGCCCGCGGAGATGATAGTCAGGACACAGAAGTTCCCGAAGGTCAAGGGCCTTGACTTCTCCAAGACAGACAAGAACACATACAGGGCATACTACGTCAACCCTGAAGTCGGGTTCAAGTCAGTGCTCGGGGCGATATACGGCGTGAACTATGACTGGGAATACCAGTCGCTGGGCTTCAACCCTGAACTGGGTACGCTGGTGTCATCGACCAACGGCAAGGTCTTCGAGCCGGACCAGGTGGAACAGATAGTGGAGCACGTGAAGTCAGTGTCCCAGAGGGTCATAAGCGAAAGGACCTCATTCAGGGGCATATTCATGATCATCGCCCTGGCGCTGCTGGTGCTTGAGATAGTCATAAGAAGGGTCAGGGAGACATGGTTCAGGACATGATATGACTGCATGCATGGCACATGCATGGCAAAATTAGCAATATTAATAAATGCTGATACTTAAAAAAGGATAAAAAAGGATAATAGCCCGAAGCGCTGAAAAGAGGCAAAAGAGGTCGGAAAATGGGTTTCATGGAGAAGAACGTCAACATATTCCTTCTTGTCATAGTGCTGCTTGTCGCGGGCGCGCTGGCAGGCTCATCAGTGTACTACCAGAAGAACTTCGACAGGATCACCGACCAGTATGATGACACCGCTTCCAACCTGAGCCAGTGCAACGCAGACCTGGAGAGCTTCAGGTTCAACCTCAACAAGACAATGAGGTCCCTGAACACGACCACGCAGGACATAAGGAGGTATGATGAGCTCTACTCGACCAAGGCAGAGGAGCTCAAGACCACGCAGGAAGACCTCGAGGAGACCGAGACCACGCTCCAGAAGACAAAGCTCTCGCTCCAGGAAGAGTCCGCGCTCAAGAACAAGTACAAGAACGAATACGAGGACCAGCTCGAGATAAGCAGGGACCTCGAGGAGCAGAACGCCATACTCTCGTCGCAGAAGGCGCAGCTCGAGGCCAGCGTGATAAGCTACCGCAACAGGATAGAGGCGTCCGAGATATGCATCGACGAGTTCCTGGACGACTACGACGCAGGCCTGACATCAGCGATGAAAGCTGACTTACCAGACTGCAAACCATGATAAGAGAACATATCAAAAAGGTGAAATCAGACCATGTCTGAAGTCAAGAGGCTTTTCACTGAACTGTACATAGAAGTGTTCAAGATATCATTCCTGCACGCTTTCACAGACAGCATAATGTTCTTTATGGTGGCGCTGAACATAACCACGCTCCTGGACGTGACGTTCTACATAGCCCTCGCAGGGTCAGGGCTTTTCCTGCTCGCAGACATCCTCTACAGGATGAAGCGCACCACGCTCAGGGACATAGAGGAGAAGAACCCCCAGATAAGGGACATACTAAGGACAGCGAGGGACCATGTCGAGGGCACGAACTTCATGGTGCTTGCCATGTTCGAGGAGCTCATACAGAAGATGAAAAGCGTGTCCGCAGGGACCCTGCTCAACCAGAAGAACCTGATCATCAAGGTCATTTTCGTGTGCCTGCTGAGCTTCTCAGTGGTCATGGTGTCCGCAAACAACATCCACATACCCAAGTCAGTGTTCGACCCTGACACATATTACAGGTGGTTCGCGAGGCAGGGAGGGGAGAGGCTCGACTTCTACACCATCGAGTTCAACGAGACCGACGAACTGCTATACGGCGACCCTGAGATGGCAGCCCTGGGCAACAGAACCCTCGAGCTCCACATCAGCCCGTCAATAAACGAGATGAGCTTCCAGAGCATCAAGGAGCCGGAGGAGAAAGAGTTCGAGAAAGGCACGTTCCCTACAGAGATGGCTGCTGTGGCTGACGCATCCAGCGAGGAGAAGCTGCCAAAGGAGTCAAAGATCGCGATAGCATACAACCTGAAGCTTAAGGAAACAGGATAAGGAGGTAAACAAAATGTCACCCGCAGTACACCTGCAGCAAGTGCAGAACATAAAGAACATGTTCGCTAACCTGAAGAAGGAGATAGGCAAGATCATCGTGGGCCAGGACGAGGTCATAGACCAGATAATCGTCGCCATAATGTGCGACGCCAACGCCCTCCTGGAGTCATACCCCGGGCTGGGAAAGACGCTGATGGTCAAGACCATGTCGCAGATAATGGACCTCAAGTTCGCGAGGATCCAGTCCACCCCCGACCTCATGCCGTCGGACATAACAGGCACGTACATACTGGAGGACAAGAGGGGCGAGAAGCAGTTCAAGTTCCAGCAGGGACCCCTGTTCGCCAACATCGTGCTCGCGGACGAGATAAACAGGGCGACGCCGAAGACCCAGTCAGCGCTGCTGGAGGCGATGCAGGAGAAGCAGGTCACCGTCGGCAACAGCACGTTCAAGCTCGACCCGCCGTTCTTCGTGCTGGCCACTCAGAACCCCATAGACCAGGAAGGCACATACCCCCTTCCGGAGGCGCAGACAGACAGGTTCCTGCTCAAGATCAAGGTGGACTACCCGATAGACAAGGAAGAGCTCGAGATAATAGAAAGGTACACCACGCAGGCAGACATGCCCACGGTCAAGAAGATCATGGCAAAGGACTCCCTGCTCAACCTCCAGAAGTACTGCAGGCAGGTCCCGATATCAGATGACCTCAAGAAGAAGGTAGTCACGCTGGTCAACAAGACAAGGACCAGCAAGGACCTCATCGAGTACGGGGCGTCACCAAGGGCATCTCTCGGGATAGTCCTGGCATCGAAGGCCCACGCGCTCATAAACGGCAGGACATACGTGTCCATGGAGGACATCAGGAAGATGGCATACCCTGTGCTCAGGCACAGGATAATACTCAGCTTCAAGGCAGAGCGCGAGGGAAGGACGACCGACGACGCGATAACGCAGCTGCTGGATAAGCTGTGAGCAATATGAGCAGCGCCACCGCTCCTTGCGTGTCCTCGGACAAGAGAAGCGGAAGGGGTTGCACTTCGACGACAAACAGCAGATATTGCGCAAGCACAGTCTGATGAATCAGCGGATAGCAACCGGCTGCGGGATAGCAGCGTGGCGCTGCGACAGTCTTGGTCGCGCCGCCAAAGCAGCGCTCCTGCGTTACTATCTGGCCGCTGCTTACACCAAGATGTTTTTCAGCCGCACATGATTCCGTGGCGTCGCAGGCTGGCATTGGCGGCGCTTTAACAAGAAGGACAAACAACAATGGCAATCGACCTATCATTCCTGAAGCAGCTGGACAGGTTCGACGTAGTGCTGAAGAAGCGCGTGATATCGAACTACGCAGGCTCCAGGCAGAGCAAGAACTACGGCACAGGGCTCGTGTTCTACGACTACAAGGACTACGTGCCGGGCGACGACTTCAGGGCGATAGACTGGAAGGTATACGCAAGGACAGACGACTTCTACATCCGCAGGTACGAGGAGGAGAGGAACATGCGCATCCACGTCGTCATAGACGCCTCGGCCTCGATGAACTTCGGCACAAAGTTCAAGAAGTTCGAGTACGCATCAATGATGGGCATAGGGTTCTGCTACATGGCACTCAGGAACAACGAGAGCTTCGAGGTCAGCACCTTCGCAGAGGATCTCAGCATATTCAAGGCGAAGAAGGGCATGAACAAGCTCATCGGCGTCGTGGACACGCTCAACAGGATAACGCCCAAAGGCCACTCCAGGTTCAGGGAGAGCCTCGAGAAGTACAAGACAGCCATCAGGACAAAGGCGATGGTCATAATCATATCAGACTTCCTCTTCGACCCGGAAGAGCTCAGGAACACGCTCTACAGGTACAAGAAGAGCGAGGTCATGGTCCTCCAGGTGCTGGACTCATCAGAGAGGGAGCTTGCGCTCGAGGGCGACATCATACTCCACGACTCAGAGACGGCTGACAGCATGCGCACGTTCATAAGCAACAGGCTCATAGAGAACTACTCCGAAAAGCTGCTCGACCACATATACAACCTCAAGAAGATATGCGACAGCATGAACGTGAAGTTCCTGTCCGTGTCGACGGAAACGCCTGTCTTCGACGCATTCTACACCCTGCTCGGCAGCGACGACAGGGCGATAATGTGATGATGGGACGCTGCAGCCACCGCTTTTTGCGTGTCCTCAAGTGAGAGCAGCGGATGGGGCTGCACTTAATCTGTAATCTGCACTTATTGCGCAAGCCGCAGGCAAGCACGGTCGGTGCAATCAGCGATTAGCAGCCTACTTAACCAGTAGCAGCGTGGCTGCAGCCTCCTGTAGCGCAGCAGCGCAGCAGCAGCCGAATGCATGCCTCCAGGAGTATGACGACACGGGAGACGCCAAGCCGACCCTGAGACTCCTGGTCCCGCAATTCAGGAAGACGCACAAGATGAGGTGACTACACCGCAATAAAATGTAGACACCCATCTCCGCAAGCCTCCTGCAGCATACTGCCGCGGCATTCTGCCTGCAGAATCATCTCTTGTCCCAGTATTCCTGCGCCGTCCTGAACAGAAGTATCCTTGCGAAGACCACCGCAGGCATGAAAAGTATCGTGCCTATGACCATGAGGACGAAAGGGTCGCTCCTGATGAAGCCTATGCGCAGGAAAAGGTCTATGACGATGAACAGGACAGCCATGAACAGGAAGCTCTGTATCACCTTAGGGAACCTCATGATGCCATACACAAAGCACTGCCTGAAGTTCTGCCAGGCATCCCTGCGGGCCAGGGTGTAGCACAGCGTGCCGAAATACCATGTTATGAGTATCATGAGGACGAACAGGAAGTTCAGCGTACCCTCGCTCATCAAAGGGACCATGCTTATCTTTATCGCAAAAAGCACCCTTATGGAAAGGAATATCCAGACGATCGAAAGGAGATAGAAAGGCAGGGACTCAAGAGCGAAGTTCTTCCAGAATACCAGGAAAGAAAGCCTGTGCTTAGGGCCAGAGGACATCCTGTAAGCGATGTACCAGCTGATACCCTGGAAGACAAGCCAGAGGGCGAACGAGGAAATTATCATGATCGCCAGATACTTGAAGATTATGCCGAGATGGTACTGGAAGTCCATGCCCTGCACAATGCCCATGCCTGAGGCGACCGCGGCAGAATCATTATAGATGTTCATCAGCCCGCCGGTGGCCTCGCCGGCCATGGTCATCAGGGCCTCAAGATGCTCCAGGAGAGTGAACTGGATAAGGGTTATTATGACACCCACCGAGATGAGGAAAAGGAAATCCACCAGCACGCTGAGAAGGATCCAGGGCCAGTTCGTGTACCACGCCCTGAACGAAGATGCGACCAGCCTGAGCAGGCGCGATTCCTCTATGTCAGTGATGATGGAGTCGATGAGGGAGGGTTTTGAACTGCTCATCATGAACACCTATAACGTCGATTCAACCAGGTCTGCAATCTCCCTGACCTCTTCAATGCCTGCAGTGTATCCCTGGACGCTGACCTGAAACAAGTAACTTCCTTCCACGAACAGGATTGAAACTGACCTGAACATCTCACCGTCAACCTCAGGAAATTTGCTGAAAACCAACATGAATGCGGTGCTTGATTCCCCCGGAGAATCCTCAATCGCGACCGGCTCGAACGCCTGATCACCCCCTCCGCCGGATGAATAAATCCTGTAAATTTCGTGCATCTGCGACAAGGCGCCTTCTCCAGAACCATACCGGCAAGCGGAAACACTCAGGACTTTCTTTGCGTACTCATCATGCATATCCCGCGAAAACTGACTGATAAAACCTGCCTGGAAACCGTTCTTCGCCTCAGAATCCCTGCGAAGCCCGGTGAAGGAATCCAAAGAAAGGTATCCCGAACCCTGCAGATACCACCCGTCCAGAAGATATTCCACAGAACCTGCTGCCTTTTCAACGTCCGCGGCATCACGCCTGTCAAAAGAATCCTCAACGATGCCCTGACCCGAACCTGCAGAGCCTGATGAAACACCTGAAGCTGAAGGTGCTGATTCGACCAGCTCTTTGGAACCGCCACCCGACAAAAAGCCACGGTTGAAAAAAACAACACCTGCGGCAACAATCAAAAATATGATGATCACGAGAGGAATAATCATACGCCTGTCAAGTATGTGAAAAACACTTCTTGGCGAAGCTTGCTGCGGCAGGGATTCAGGATACTGCTGCACCTGCGCAGGAGCGCCCCCTGCAGCAGCAGGTCTTTCCTGTTGGATCTGCTGAGACCCCTGCTGCCTGGCAATTCCTTTTGGATAATCGCTGTTTCCGTCCATGTTCATTAAGCCTTATTCACGCAATACCTGAAATCGCCCTGAGTACAGCTTGGAGATGATGCAGGGCAGGTAAACGTGTGCGACTGCAGGCATTCCCTAAAACCGCATGGGTTACTCCTGCAAAGCAACTCCTCCTCAAATATATTTCCAGCCATGGCAAAATAACACCCGCACTTATCCTCGTCAGGATTCACTGCCGAATGTGAACAAGCATGGCTTGCAGCATAAACGCAGGTTCCGCATGGAGTGGTAGAAGTGCCCAAATTATTCCTTATGTGCCCCGCATCACCAGCGGACATCCTGTAATTGGAAGCTCCGCTCGTCAGCCCCTGGCAGCACCAGTCGCCCGCAGTCGTTATCTTAGTGCTTCCGCAAAGGCAAGGCAAATTAGACTGTGCAGCCTGCGCATTAAACTGGCAGTAATAAACACAAGTCATCTTGCCATCAATCAACACCAACTCCTTAAGGTCACCCTGACATTGAAAACCGCATTGAGTATCGCACCCCGGAGGACAAACCTGGAATGGACCCATAGGAGCCATAGGGCAGCCTGCAGCTATAGTAGCACCGCAACATTTAGCCCCCTCAAACAGTCTACAGAACGTGCTAGTATCACTTTCTTCCAGCTCCATAAAATAAGAAGGACACTCATCCACACACACACCCGAAATCACAGAAGTACCGCCTCTAATAGTGCCGGTGCAAGTTGAAGGCGCACTGCAGCAGTAACCGTCACTCTCACAATCCCTTATTTTCTGGTCATAAGGGACTATACCTCCTAAAGGACAGTTATACCTGCAAGTGCCTATCAGAACAGCATCAGGGTCAAAAAAATCCCTGTATTCACAAGTCCCGCTTGCAAGCGGAGCAGCAGCAGCAGCAGGCGCAGCAGGCGCAGATCCGTGGTAAACAGGAGGACCTCCACTACCATCAGAACAGCACATCCTCGTCGAATCAGCACAAAGCCCTGGTGTCTTTGGGACATTGCAAGCGCCGTTTGAAGGTATGCAGAAGCTGCCCTCACCAGGCAGGCTGCTCGGGTTGGATATTATAGCATCACGGTGTTCATTGACATACTGCTGCCTGCACTGGCTGTAGCATTCCTTGCTCATTCCAGGTATGTTCGGCTCCCAGCACGTGCCCTTGGAGCAGGACTCACCAGCCAGCTTATCGGCGCACTCATTAGTTGTCGAGCCCAGCCCGCTAATCCTGAGCGCAAGAGGAGATGCCAGCCTGTCCAGCCTGAACACTATCCTGTCTGTCTGGCGAGCGACAACACAGCCCGGCGGAGTGGTCGGGCCAGCACTGCAGTCCATGAGCGCGCCTGCACCCGCAGCCTCGACCATGGTCCCTGCCTCAGCTTTCAATCTCATCGGAAGCAGCTCAATCGACAGCTCAGCCCCACCTTCCTGCGTGACAGTTACATTCATGCTGATGCTGTCGCTGCCCATCCTGATGTCCCTCATCATGACCTGGCCCTCGCCCGAGAGCCCTGAAGCGCGCACGCCGTACTGCTCAGGCCTGGGTGAAGTGAGAACCACAGTCCTTCCCACAGCGTCAGAAAGCTTGGCGATGGCAGTGGCAGCCTTCGCAACCAGACCTGTGACCCTTATTGTCCTACCAGTAGCACCACGGCTCTTCACAAAAACCAAATTCCCCTCAACCACGTAGCAGTCCTGCGAGCCCGCAGGAATGGAACCAGCGACGCTTGCACCCGGAGAACCGCCACCGGAGCCTGAAGATGAAGCAGCACCGCCACCTGATGTTGAAGCAGAAGGCCCCGCAGTACAGCCTGTAAACTTGGCCTCAGCAGCAGCCTGAGTAGTATCTGTCCCGCAACTGTAGCCGTTGCGCAAAGCAGCAAAATGCCCTACAAGAGACGCTGCGCTGCTTGCCCAAGTGATTCTAACAACCACATTGCCTGACAGGGTAGCGCCTGACTGGTCAACCCATACAGTATCGCCGCCTGAAAAGAAACCATAAGCAGGGCCAGAACCGCCAGACACACTGTTACCGCTCAAAGTGTTGGTGCCTGCATGAGACGGAGGCGCACCCGGCTGTTCCCCTGTAGCAAACCCGGTGATCAGGGGGGCACCCTGAGCAGGAGCTGAAGGAACAGGGAGGGAAGAGGATTCAGAGTGGATGTCGGTGACTGCGGCACCGCCGGCATCGCCTGCTGAAACACATTTGAAGTTGTTACTATGACAGCCAGACTCGCCAGAAACACACTCATGACATACCTGATTAGGCGCGCACAGAAGAGCACCTTCACCAGTACCAGGTCCACAATAACAGACACGCCCAACACCAGCACTATCAAAACAATCATGAGAACCCCCACCAGCAGGCACAGCAGCACCACCCGCAGTCCCGCTGCACGGCGTCATGCCTTCCACAGAGACAGTCCCTGCCGCTGAATACCCTATCCTGTCGAAGTCAAAGCCGACAGTCACAGGGTCAATCATGGTCGCAGGGGTAGTGTTGCACATTATAGAGAAGCCATCATCATTCTGCCTGAAGCTGCTGAGAGTGACACGCACATCTGAAGGTATCGGCTCACGAAGCATTATCGAAGGCTCTGTGGCTGAAGGATAGGCTGGGTTTGTCCTGCTCAGCACAACCCCCCCAGCAGGCAGCCCTTCAATGCCTGCAGCAGCCCTGAATCCTGTGAACTCAAATATCGGGTCGCCGGCGCTCAGCCTTATCCTTATCACGCGGTTGTTCGAATCGCCTGTGCTCTCTATGCACGGCGCCTCCCCGCAGCGCATCAGCAGCTGCCCCGCCTTGTAGATGTTCAGGTCATCGCCAGGTATCAGATCCATCCTGCCGACATCCATGTTCAGTATCGCAAACTGCGCAGTGGAGTCGATGTTCACCCTGAAGCCCGACTGCCTGACAGGCGGAGGCCCCGGCTCCACCCACACGAAATCACCCACGCGGATCTCCTCTGTCGGTCCGAGAGGCGTCGCGTCATCAACCCAAAGGCCGAAAGTCTTGTTGGCTGCGGTGTTCTCCGCCCTCACGACAGCAGACATGCGCGCAAGGTCAGAAAGCGAGCCCGCAGCAGGGCCTGTCTGGCCACCGCGGCATACAACCTTGAACTCAACAGTCTTCTTCTGCTCGACATTGGTCTCATAGTCGCTTATCGGGCCTGTACCCATCTGGTAGCCGCCGCCGCCCACAGAGTCAGCGCCGCGTATCTCAAGCGTCATCTTCCAGGTCTGCTCAGCATCTGTGCAGGTCGCGGTCGTAGAACCGCCGGTCTGCTGCTCCCAGTGTATGACCAGCGACCCCTCAGGCATGGCTGTTGACGACGGAGCAGAGCCCGCAGTGCCTGCAGAGACACGCCTGACAGTGTTGGCAATCGACATCAGGTTGAGGCTGAACCTCATGCCGCCGCAAACGAGCTCAGGATTGGTCCCTGAATTCAGGTCGATGACCGCAGGCTGGACCTCGCAGCGCTGCTCAGCCCCCGCAGGAGTGAAAGCAGTCCTTGTTCCGCCGGTAGCAAGGTTCACCTCTGTATTGAGGACAGTGAAATAGAAAGCCCCTCCATGATAGCTGAAGTTGATGGCGTACGGAGGCTCCACCCCTTCACCGATTATCGGCGTCCTGACGAAACCAGAAGTCCAGCGGCCTGTGAAAGGCTGCTTCGCGGTTATGCGCTCAGTGCCGGAAGACCTCATGCTGAAATGCTCCTCCTTTATCCGGAACGCCTCGCCGTTCTCCCTCACGTGCTGCGGGAACTGCCTCTCGTCGAAGATAGTGAAGTCATACACCCTGTTCTCATTGAGGCGCTCACCGACCACCTCCTTGTTCGACCGGGGGTAGATGCGTGCGTTCTGCTGGTTAAGAATCTCCTTTATCACAAAGTACTTCGTGAACTGGCAGTCGCCGGAGCATGAAGACGCATCAGCAGGAAGCTCCTGCTGGATCTGCGCCCTCACAATCAGGTTGTCACCTATAGTGTAAGGCTGGTTCGCCTCCTTGACAAGCAGAGGCTCGCTGATGAACCTGGCATAGCCCAGAGGCGGGATCTCGATGCCGCACCTGAACGCAAGCTGGCCGATGTCAAACCTGCACAGGCCAGGCGGAGGGCCGCCGATCTCGCGGATAGTTCCTTCACCCCTCCCGGTCACCGCCTGAGGCGACGCGATAGTGCCGCCGAAGCCGCCTGTCGCGGACATCCCGCCGGCGCTGCCCACACCCATCTGCTGGGTGGGCCTGTAATCTATGACCACCTTGTCATACCTCAGCGGCTGGAATCCCTCGCCGACAAACAGTATCTCGTCGGAGCAGAACTGGCCCTGCGTCATGTCGCCGCTCTCAGGACAGTTGCCGCTCTGGTGCCTCAGTATCGGCATGTCGACCTGCCTTCCCTGAGTAATATACCTTGCGAGCCCTGTATCATCATGGCTGCAGTCGCAGGGCTCTGTGCCGCCGTCGATAGTGGTGCACATCTCATTCGGGCCGGAGCAGTGCAGCTTAACATCATAATGGACGTTCGCGCCGGCAAAGAACGAATACGCCACCCTGTAGACATACCTTGAGTATCCTGTCGCAGGATCATAAGCCTGCCACCGCCTGGTCACAGGGAAGACAAACACAGTGCTGTTTATCGGCAGGTAGGCCGCGGTCTCGAACACCTGCATCCAGTCAGTCGGCCACTCGCCCGTGAACATGAATATGCACGCGTCATGCAGGACATTCTCTGCAGCAAAGGTAGTGCCGAACAGGTTCCTGTCGCCATACCTTGACTGCGCCTCAGCAGTTATGCCCCTCGAAGCATCAGATATAGACGCGAATATGCCGCTGATGCCGCCCATTCCGGTCCTTGCGCTGGCGCCGCCGCCAAGCCTGTTCACAAGGCAGCTTATCGCCTCCTTTATCAAGTCACAGATGTACTGGCTTATCAGCGCCTGGCACTGGCCAGAGCTGCCGTCGCCGGTGACAAGAATGGTCTGGAAACACTGCTGCAGCAGCTGAAGCATGTGCTTGAACTGCACGATCCATGAAAGTATGCCTGAAAGGCAGAGAGTGAGTATCGACTGTATGAAGCTGCCCGCAGGCTGAGCAAGATACTGCCTTCCGGGGTCGCCGAGCAGGCCGTATATCTGGCGGTACCATTCCTCATAAGCAGCATCGTTTATGACAAAACCCGTGCTTCTCGGCTGTATCTCACCGCGCTCTATGCTCTGCCTGAGGTTTGTTTTGAAGGCGGTAAGACCTTCCTGAAACGCGTCAGAATCCCTGCTCAGGTCAGCGTTGTCCCTTTCAGGGAACCAGGTAGACATGTCTTCAGAATCAAACTCATTCTCAGGCACAAAATAGCTGCCGGTCGATATCTCCACCCTGCCCGAGGCCTCAACCACACCGGTCACCTCGGCGACCTCGCTCTTGGAGAAATACCCTCGCCTGACGCTCCTGGCGCTGCCGCTCTCGTCGATATCAACCAGGTAGACAACATTATCATTGACCATATTAAGGCTTGAAGAAGGATAATCAGACCTCCACTTCAGCCTGTCAAGTATCACAGGCACTGCGCGCGGAGCATTGCCGCTCGGCTGGCAGATGCCGGTGACGCCGCGCTGGATGGTCTCGCCCATGCCGCACTCCTCAGCTCCGGGCTCGGCAAGGCAGTAGGACATCTTCACCTCATTGGACCAGAACATGCCCCATCCCCACTCCTGCATGTACTCGAACGGGCAGCAGGCAGCCTGCGGGATGTGGCCTGCCTCGCAGATCCTGCCAAGGTCAGTCTCCTTGTTTTCATCGTAGAACTTGAACATCTCGCTGATAGGGCCGCGGCCCATCTCAGCGAACTCGCAGTCAGACTTCGCGTTCTTCAGGTCAGTGCGCTTCCAGGTGTTTTGAACAGTATACTTTTCGGCAATATCATTATACACAGGATTCCTGGGAGCGCCGGCACGGGAGCCGTCAGCAGAAGAAGCTGCAGCAGGAGCCGGTGAAGATGCACTGCCGGCAGACGTGCCACCAGCCGTGAACCCTGTAATCAAAGGAACCTGAGGAGCGCTGCCTGAAGGAGTTGGCAGGGATAAGGACTCGGCATTGATGTCCTGTATTATCAGCGGCGGTGAAGTCCCTGGAGGAGTCGGACCTCCCGTAATAGGTGTTGCAGGAGACGGGTTCGGGCAGCAGAGTACTTTTGCGGCGTCTGCTCGGCATTGATTCTGCACACAACCTTGGGTTGTAGCACAGACAGCAGCAGTCCCTGTAGGGCAAGCATCCGACTTGTCCTGGCAGCTCCAGCCAACACGGTTGTCATCGCAGGGATGCGCACCAGCAGGCATTGGAGCAGCAGCCTCAGCAGGCGCTGCCGTCGCAGTATGCCCTGCGCACCTTCCCGCAGTCATGTCGCAGGTCTGGCCTGCTATGCAGACAAGGTCTCCGCACCTGCAAAGGCCGTTGCTGTCAAGGTCTGCGGCGGCAAGCACTGCAGTAGATGAAGCAGAATAAGGCCTGCAGGTCTGGGTCACGTCGACGCAGGCATTGCCCCTGCACACCCTGGCAGCCTCGCCTGCAGAGGCCTGACAAGTGCCGGTCCCGCAGCTGCACGGCGAGGTTATCTTCCTGTTGTCGACCGCGGCACTATCGCTGAAAGGAGTGCACGTGCCTGTGGCCTGTGCAGCGGCAGAATCACCGCCAGGCCTCCACAGGCTCCTCCTTCCCGCAGTATAGTGAGTATTGATATAGTGCTGCAGTGAAGGGACAGACGGGCACATCACCCTGTCACAGAACAGGTGCCACTTGTCAGTCACCCACTGCGCCTTGCCAATCCAATCAGCGCACTGCTTGCAGGCTTCATTGGCCTCCTTTGTGTCGTCAACATTCGGCGGGAACTCGACATTGCATGCCCCATCCCCCTCTATCTCATTGTGCATGCCGGCGACCTTCTCTATCTTGCCCTGCGCAATCTCGGCGGCAGAACCGGCGATGCCCCTGATACCGCCCTTGCTCAGCTCCTTGAGCGCGCTGTTCCACTTGCAGTAATAGCTCTTCATCGCGTCCACGATGAACTTAGAGATGTAGGTCAGGAGGCAGATGCCCAAAGTGATCTGCGTGGCATACTTTATCGGCTTCTCTATCATCTCTATGAAATTTATCGTGGCGTTTATGGCCACGAGCGAAGCCTCGAGCAGGCCCTTGACGAAGTCGCTGCTCGCGAAGTCAATCCTCTCGTCGAGCATTATCTTGATGTCGATGCACTGCTTCTGCGGCTGTATCGCCTGCATGCCGACAGGCATAGGGTTTCCGGCCGAAGCGTTGTACATGCCCGTAAGAGGCGCGGAATCAGAGGTTATCTCCATCTCGAGTAGCAGGTGTATGCAGCCGGCCAGAGGCCAGCACTCGCCGCGCCTGTGCCCGCTCAGGTTCTGCTCCCTCTCAAGATAAGTCTCGCCCGGAGGGTTCTGCGGGGCGAAATTGATCATGATGAATCCCTTTGTCGCGTTGCCCCTCTGCGTCAGCACCCTCGGCTCGGCAGAGAGCCAGTCAAAGTCATACTTCTCACGCTCTTTCGCGCCGACAGTCGCCTTCCTCACAACCACGTTCTGCGCCTTGGCCTTGGTGGCGTCACCGCCGCCTATCCACTCAAGCTCATAGCCGAAGCCATAAGCTGCCAGGCCCTCAAGAAGCTCCCTCGTGTTCAGGACATTGCCGCCCTCATTGAGCTTGACAGTCCAGTAATAATTCTCGCCGCAGGGGGTATAAAGCACGGTCCCCTGCACGGGCTGGGAAGGCCTGCCGTACTGGTCAAAAGCGACCATGACTATCGTGTTCTGGCCTCCGGCTCCGCCCGTACCCGCGGTGCTGACACCAGAAGCTGAAGTCGTGCCGGTGCCTGAGACTGTCCCGCTGTCGACACTTCCCGTGAATGTGCCTGAAATCGCAGCGCCGATAGAGGTGGCGAGCGCGACATCAGCCTCAAAAGTCCCGTTCTCCTGAAGCTCCACCTTGGTCACGGGCTCCTCAGGATAAGCCGCCTCAAAGGACGCCATAGTCATGCTGCCGTCAGCACTGATCGTGAATGATGCTGTCCTCGGGTTCACCCACACCCAGACCTCGCCGACAGGCTTGTTCACCTGCCCCCTTATCACGAGCTCGCTCATGTAGGTCGGGGAGTACTGGGACTGTATCTCTGCTGCGGTGGGGGTGATTATGCGCGGAGGCTCCTTCTCATAGGTCACCTCAAGCTTCTCCTCAGCCATGTTGCCCGCCTCATCGACGAACTTGAGCGTTATTATGTTCTTGCCGTCGAACAGGTTCGTGACCGTCTCGGTGAACTGCACAGACTGGTTGTTGGGACTGTAATCCTTGGTCAGCAGGAGGCCGGGGCTGGGCGGGACTATATGGCTTATCGGAGCCGCTACAGTGCCGTTCGGCAGCGTAGTGACAGAGAACGGGGAAGACCTCGCACCCTCATTGCCCGCACGGTCGATGACACTGACCTGATAAGTGTAAGTCGTGGCAGTGCTGACATTGCTGTCGACATACTCTGTGACAGAAGGCTCTGTGAAAGCAATCGGGCCGCCGGGCACGTCAGACCTGTAAATGAACAGCTTGTAGGCGTCAGTCACCTCTCCCGGAAGCGAGTCCCACCTTATCGTCACCGAATTCGCAGCGACAGCCTTGTCAGAGATGTTCTGCGGGGCAGGAGGCGCGACTGTGTCGTCGACGCCCTGCACAGAGATGTACAGCGTGACCTTGTGCTCGTCAGTCAGGTTGCCGCCCAGCTGCACGCTGGACTGCGTGGCGAAAGTGAGATTGGCGGTCTGGTTGTTGAAATGCACCTCAGGCGCCATGTAGTCGAGCATCACAGTGTCAAGGCACTCCTTGTCAGGAGAAGAATGGTCGGACGCGAACACCCTTATGTCGTTCTGCGCCCTGTTCGCGTCAAGGTCCATGCCTGCGAAATTGAAGTCACCTGTCGACGTGATGCGCTTGAACCTCTCCTTCTTCCCGTTGACGTACACCTCCAGGTCAGCGCCGGGAGAGGCGGTGCCCTTCACAGTCAGCCTGTTGGTGTTGGCATAAGTGATTGTGCCCGGGTCGCAGTCCATGCCGTCGACCGAGAGGGCGAGCTCGATCTTCTGGGTCGTGTGGACCGTTACAGGGGTTGAGTTCGCGCACGCGCCCTCGGCAGTGCAGGACTCCGCCATGACAGTGATGTTTGAGTTGGCAGGCATGTCCGGAAGCGTCATGTTGTGCTGCATGACCATCTCAGGATCTTCCTTCTTCTGGTCGAGCAGGAGCGGGTTCTGGCTGTACTTCAGCCTGGTGTGGCCCTCCATGTTCGTGGTCCAGGTGGCATAGACGCTCGTGCCCGTGGCCTCGGCAGTGAAACTTGATATCGCTATGGCAGTATAAGACTCTGCCCTGGTGGTCGCCTTCACGCTGGTGTTCACGCCCCTGTTGCCCGCAAGGTCGACCGCACCCACCTTGTACTCATACTCAGTCTCATAATACAGGCCTGAGTCAGTGAAAGACTTTTCCCTGACAAGGTCACCCACAAGAGTGCCGTTCCTGAACACATAGTAGCCGTCAATGTCCGTGTCAGCAGGGCTGCTTTCCCACACAAGCGAGATGCTGTCCCTTGTTATCGTCGGAGCAGCCAGGCCCCTCACCGCATTCGGAGGGGACCTGTCCCTCGGAGCCTCAGTGGTGAAGTAATGGAAGTCGCCGCCGTCAAGCGGGCTCCTCACAGTCGCGCTGGCGTTGCTCGCCTCTATATAATACTGGAACCTTGTGCTGGACGCTATCCCCCTGATCAGGACAGAGTGCCCTGTCTTCGCAGGCTTGCTCTCAGCAGACTCGGTGATGCGGCCCTCAAGGCCGTACCTGACCCGCGCCGTGGCGGGCTCGTCAGTAGTGAAATTGATGACCGCGGATATGTCATCCACAGTCACGTCTGAATCAGGATTGAAAGTCAGCTGGAGGGCGCTCGCAGAATAGACAGGAGTCAGAACCATGAGCCACGCTATGAAAAGCGCAACCCTGCAAACATGCTGGTCAATTGCCCTGCCCGCCATGCTATCCGGCCACCTCCTCTGTACCCGCCGCGTCCTGCTCCCCTGCATACTCATCAGCCCTTATTATCTCCGGCTTTATGTCAGGGAACAATGACCTGTTGGTCATGAGCTCATACACAGCGATGACCTCCTCATCAGTCCTCGGGGTCGGGACCTTCTGCGGGATGTGGAAAACGACCTTCTTCGCGTCAAGTATCTCACCGAGCTTCACTGTCCAGTTGCCTATCCAGCCGCCTATCATGCGGTCCTCGTCCTTGCTGATCTTCTGCATAAGCATGAGATTGATATCATAGACAGCGTCGGCGCGCAGCAGCTCGAACGTGTCTGTCCTGTTGAAGATGTCCTGCTGGCCGAAGACATCAAATACAGTCAGGGAACCAGGTATGCGCGGCTCCCTCAGGTCCAGCTGGAGTATGGCATACATGTCAGGCGCAAGGAACTTCGACGTGTCAGGCGAATTCTCAGGATGCCTTTTCACGTCGAACACGACAGGCTGCGTCGGGTACATGTCAATGTAGAAAGGCTCGGTGCCGTCATACTGCTTCTCAGCCAGCACGTAGCCTGACATGTATGCCTCTATCAGCGCCCCCGCGCACCCGTCAGGGAACTTCCCGCTCCACTGCAGATGCCGGTTGTCGCTCCTCGTGGTGCCCAGGATGCACTGCTCCCTCAGGCACCTGAACGTAAGGTTCACCTTCGACAGCTCGGCATTCGTCACCACATCCCTCGCTATTATCGTGTGGTCCTCCGGCGCGTAGTAGTCGCAGTAGTTGAGGGCGAACTCTGTCGGCTCGATTATCCTCGTCGGAAGCAGAGAGCGGTCAGGGTTGTTGTGGAATATCTGCACGGGGAACGCGAACCTGAACACATAGCCAGTCCTGTGCAGGGCGTTCGGGTCGTTTATGCTGACCATCACAGGATAAGTCAGGTCATACACGAAATGATATGTGTTCAGGCACAGGAAGCCCATGATCTGGGACTTCAGGTCCTGCACGCCTGACTTGAGGACGCCGTACTGGTTGGGCGTCGCGAGCAGGTTCATGCCCCAGTCCTCCTTGAAGGACGAGACAACCTTGAACGCCCTGTAGTCCCTGTCATTCTCAGTGAACTGGAAGTAGTACTGGAAGTAATCATAGGAGTCCTCAGGGATGTTCTTCGGCAGCACAAGGGGCTTGTACACCTCACTCTCCTTCCAGCCAGCGACTGCGTTGTGCACCGCACGGTAAGCATCATCCTTTGCCATGAACGGCGGATGGTCAGTGTTCTTGAACCTCACTGCAGAGACAGCAGGCTCGACCGCGTAGATGACCTTCTTCTTGATGTTGGACAGGAGCCACTGCAGCCTGCCGCAATGGAACTCCATGCCCGTGAAAGGGATGTCCTCAGACGGGTGCGAAGCCATGATGTTGAGCGTCATGTTCTCGTAGAACGTCATGCGGTTCTCAGCCTCGAGAATCTCCTTTGCCAGCTCCCACATCCTCTTGAGAGGGACGTCAAGCTTCACGACGAACTGCTCGCGCCTTGTCGTCTCGTCCTTGCCCCTCGGCTGGATGTCAATCACATAGTCGAGGCCGATGATGGTCTCCCTGTCTGTGAAGACAACGCTGGACGAGTAGTTGCTCAGCTCGGTTATGATATACTCGTCGCGCATCGCGCTGAAGCTGTCCAGGCAGTACTTCAGGTTCGTGTCGATGTAATGCTCGACCTCAACCTCCATGTACCTGAGGCTCGGAATCTCTGTCTTCCCGTCAAAATACCAGTAAGGCACCTTCGGCGCGAACTCACCGCCCACACCAGGCACAAGAGAGACATGCCTTGTAGGGTTGTAAGCGATGCCCGGCGGGATGACAATGTAGCCGCCCTGGTCACCCATCGCCTTTATCGCCTCCACAGCAGTGCGCTCAATGCACGCGTCAACAAACTCCACCACAGGAGGTGCCTTGGGCTGAAGGATGCTGACAGGGCTCACCCCTGAATACTTCATGTAGCTGAATATGCCCACAGAGAACAGTATTATTATGCCTATGATTATGAAGACGGTGATCTGCGCTTTCCTTCCGATGAAAACATCAACCATAATTACCTCTTTTTTGCCCCATCCACCATGCCCGCTATTTCTTCTTGGCCGCCCCAGCCCTGCCCGGCGCTCTCATCCTCTTGACAACAGCCTCTGCCGCAGCATGATGGGCGTGCGCGCGGGCACCGTGCGCATCAGCAGCGCCCGCATGGGCAGCCACCCGCCCATCCATTATCCTGCGCCACACAGCGGTGTTGTAGAAGCGCAGCCAGACGAAGTATGCAAGGAGGAGGAGCGTCGTGAACACGACAAAAACTGCAGCGGGCAGGCCAACGAGCACCAACATGACAAGGTTGAGCAGCGCGAACATAAGGAGGCCGAACAGCACAGCAGGCAAAGCCCTGAAAAGGCGCCTCAGCCCCTCGCCGCAGAACGACCTTACAGCACCCTTGATGCTGCACAGCAGGGTGAGCGGCGTGAAAATCGCAACAGTGAGATAGAAAAGGGACAAGAGGACAAAAGCAGTGACCATGACGACAAAAAGCTGGCTCAACAGATTGGTCACGGCCACCTTGAAAAGCATCATGCCCAGCAGGTACTGCACCGCGAGCACTACAGCCACGAAGATGAAAGACCAGACAACACCCGCGACAAGGAACCTCCACCACAGCGCAAGCGAAGGCCTCACCCTGCTGACCACACAGTATATCAAAAACTTTACCGAGAAGAACGAGAGCAAAGCGAAAACCGCAAACACAGCCACGTTCGCCATCACAGCCCTGTAGAACAATACCATCTGCTCCTGAGAGCCCTGCAGCAGGAACAGGTCAGCAGAAGGTATGCCTGCGGAAAGTGATTCAGTTATGCCTGCAATCTGGGGAGAGAGCCTGTCCAGGCTCAATCCGAGCATGTAATATCCTGAGAACACCAGGGCAACCAGCAGCACCTCAAGGAGCGCGACGTACAACAGCCTCCTGTCTGCGCTGGCGCTGAAGGAATCCAGAAAATGACGCCATTCCCCTTTCCAGCAAGACACATCATCACCCATATCACCTATCCTCCCGGCCCGACAGTTCCGCCGCCAGGACCAGCAGTGCCCCCTCCGGCTGCGGCCACCGTCCTCGCGGCCACGCTCCCTGACTCTTCCTCGCTTATGCTCTGCGAGACATATGCCTCACTTATCGTGTTGCAGTAAGGGTTGTTCTCATCATAGAATGAAGGGATTATGTTCTGGATCTTGTCTATGGTATCATCCGTGAACTGCAGGCACGCCTTGTCATACGCGACATACGACTGATAGACAAACATGTTCGGGCCTGAAAGGCTCCACGGCTCCCCGCTCCTGTTCAGCTTGATGTTCGCGGACTCGTTAGTAAGCTCATCATAATAGACGCTCAGATCCTGGAGAGCATCAAAACCAGTCCCTGTCCCCTCTGCGTTCAGGTAGACCTTGAACTCCATGTCAGTCTCAGAAGGGACAGCCCCTCCGCTAACCTTGTAGTCATAATACGGAGCGCAGTTCCTGGTGCTTCCGTTAGGCAGCGGGAAAGACTCCCTGGTCTCCGCCTCACCGCAAGGGAAGACAATCTTCCTCTCACCCTCGATGTCAAAAGAGGTGAAACCGCTCCTGGAGACGAACGTGGTGCCGTACTCCCCGCTCATCAGGTTCTTCCTGCAAGCCATGTCAGCCCAGGCATCATAGCCGAACACCTTGTGCAGCCACTCCACACAGTGCGGGCAGAGAGGATTGTCCTCATCATAACCAGCCCACCTGCTCACCATCCTCGCAAAGCGCTGGTTCTCCTGCTCACCGAGCCAGAAGTTGAACCATCCGCCTGCACGACGGGCGGCATTCACCAGCTGAGCAGCGCTGGGCCACGCGAAACCAGGGGGCTCCCCAGGAGGATGGCTGCTCCCCCATGTCACGACAGGGGTTATATCCGTAGCGCCTTCCGCGCGAACCTTTGCAGTGTGCATCTCGTTGAGCCTCTCCAAAGACATGCCCTCAACCCTGTCAGTCGTAGGATTACCCAGACAATTAACTTCATATACTATCCCATCACTGTCCACTGCATAATAAGTCTGGTCGCTGGAACCTTCTGCATCAGTGTCAGGAACACCGCAGCCAGTGCCGACGCAGTAGTATGTCAAACCGCTCGGGACAGTCACATCATGACCAAAATCATAATGCAGCGCAGTTGCTGTCGCTGGAGGCGCAGTGTAGTAGGTGTGCGCTTCCAAATAAGCTACAGGCAGACCTACAGGAAGACTACTCGTTTCACTGTCACCCGTTGGGGTGTAAAGCAGAACACCATTTAAATCTCGCCTGACAGTACCAATCGCATTACCATCAGCACCATAAATAGTGTAAGCGTTTCCACCATGGCCTGAAGTGACTATGCTAAATCTTGAATTTGGCACCGCCTGACCTCCGGGAGGAACAGTTCCGGGCACAACTGGAGGGGCAGCGGCTGCGGAAGATTCTGCTTCTACCTCTCTTGATGAGAACAGCAATACAAATAACAAAAAGACAACAACAAAAACAAATCTTAATCCTCTTAAGTATAGTTTAGCCATCCTCAATCACCTGCTGCGCTCGTCCCTGTCGCAGGCACCGGCGGCTTCACGTTGCTGTAGTCAGGCTCGTCCTTCAATGCCTCCTCGCACATGTCAAACTTCGCCATCTTGAACCTCGGACCAGTGCTCTCCACAAGGTCTGCAATTATTGTTATGGCAGCAGGGATGAATGTCACGCCGCGGCAGACAGTGCAGGTGGTGCTCTTCCCTGCTGAGCACACCACGGCGCAGAGCTTGTCTATGACCATGCCTGCAAGGCCGTAAGGGTTCCTGAATATCCCCTCAATCATGCCTCCCACGTCGCTGATGTACTGCACAAGAGGTATCGCTGCAAAAGCCTGGCCCACCAGGTGCGTGCAGACAAGATAGCTGTACTCCTGATCACACCTCCAGACAGGCCTGCCCTGCGCCACATCCAGCTTATAGCACAGTATCTTCTTGCAGTGCAGCTGCCTGAACTTCTCAAGATTGGATATGAGGCCCGGTAAGCAAAGGGATGCCGCGCTCGCGAACACGCTCTTCTTCGGGTCGAAGCTGGCGGTGTTGAAGAAGCCAGTCCCGTTCACCTGGATGAAATCAGTTGAGATTGAATTCAACGCACGGGCATAAGCGCTCGCTATCCTGCCATAGGTCTCCTGGACATTACACCATGTCCTCTCAGAACCAGTCGCGCTCCCGCAGGTGGCCCTGGGCTGCTGAGACACCCTGCATGAGATGAACAGGCCGCAGAACTGGTACACCTCCTTTATGAACTCGGGAATTATAGTGTCATCGTTGTCCATCACGTCACCAAGGCCCTCAGAGATGGAACAGGTATGCCCTGTAGCTCCGCACTCAGCCCCGAATACGTCCTTGACAGCGGCTATCGCGGAATCAACCTGGATGAGCGTCTTGACCAGGTCGCACACTGCCTGGGCGTAATCGAATACCTGCCTGGTAATGGTCAGCCACTTGAAGTCATCATTGGCGTCCTGCATCGCCTTTATCTGATCCTTTATGTTGCCGATGTTCTGCCCCAGAGGATTATTGTACACAGGGACATGGAAAGAGACATTCAGCTCCTCAGGCAAGGTAAGAGCACGCTCCGCGCCAGGAGTGCCTGTAGTGACGATGGATGTGATAATTATGGTGCAGTTGATGTCAAAAGCATCCAGGGGAGTGGTGCGGTTCCTCTCATCCACCATCTCAACCTCAGGGACACTGTCAGGGTTGAACCTTATCTCAACAACATCAGTGAAAGGAGGCGACGGGTTCGACTCGTAGACAGGGAACCCCAGAAGGCTTATGGAAATGTCATTCGTCAAGGAATCAATGTTGACATAATCAAGATTGGTGCAGCTCTGCTTGTCGATCTGGAAAGAAATAGGGATGGGATTCCTCCCCCCTTTTGCCTTGAAAGGGACCTGATAATACATCCTGGGCTGCTGAAGCTTCCAGCTCAGCCTGTCAAGGCCGAGCTCAGGAGAGTAGGTTATCTTTCCGACATCCCAAGACGCTGTCGTGACATTCTCCCTCGCAAGTATCTCTATGTCCTTCCACTCATACTCACCTGTGTGATTGGTGTTATCCTCAAACCTGAAATATACTGACGGCGCGTTATTCGCGACAGGACCGAGGTATCCCTCGTTTATCGGGCCAGCGGACCAGACGCAGTCAAACATCCTCATCGGCTCGCCAGGCACTATCTGATTCTCGGTGCACTCTGCCTGCGCGGCCTCATCGCCGCCGTCAATCAGCTCTGAGAAGTTCGCATAAGCAGCCTTCACGCCTGAGTAATCCTTGACATAAAGGTGTATGGTGACCATGTCCCCGCCGGTCAGCAGCGTCATCTCGTCATGCCCCTCGCCGATGCCTGTCATGTTGGAGACGCCAGGCACTGCCTCAGGCCTGCTCCTGTCGACACGCATCACACCAGTAACCGGCTGCAACGCATTGTTCGCGTCATCCTTAGACCCCAGACCAGGAGCCAGCGAAAGCCTTGTGCTGTCAGGCTGGCCGGTCCTTATCCAGTTCCAGCTGCACTTCCACCCCGCCTCGCACAAGTTGGGCGCCAGGTTGGCGACGCTTCCGGGCGAGTCCTGCACCCCGAAGCTGGAGAAGTCAAGGAACACATACCTGTTGCCCATTCCCGCGCCGGTCTCTGCGATGTCCATGAATATCGTGTTGTTGTCCTCCCTGACCCAGAAATCCCCCTTGTCATCCGCGAAACCGGAATATATCTTTGTCGCGACAGGAGGCGTGTTATCAAATGTGACTGAAAGGGACTTTGTCTCGTTCAGGATGTTCTCGTGCTCATCCTTCGCCTCAATCCTTATCGAGATAGTCCTGGGAGCCGTCGCTATTAGGAAAAGCCCGTCGACAATGCATTCATAAGTGTCCTCTGCCACAGGGGCATCAGAGCACTGGGCAGGCCTGCTGCCGAAAACAGCCTTGTGCTCAGGCCTCTCGCTCATCTCAGACGCGTTGACCCACACCTGGTGCTCTGCGCCGTTCTTCGGATTGAAGAACTTAGACTCCTCTGTTATGTTCATCTTGAGCCTGACACCACCAATCGGCTGGCCGTTGGTGTAAAGCAGGGGCTTGTTGTTCCCGTCGAAAAGGCCTATGCCTGAGACGAAAGGAGGCTTGGTGTCTATCACAACATCACTGCACTGCGTGCCTGTCTGCCCCAGCTTATCAGTCGCCTCTATGCAGATGTGCTTCGTGACCACCTCGCCGCCGACAGTCAGGCCTGTGAGGTTCAGCGTCCCCTTATGCTGGCAGCCCGTGCCGAAGCTCGAGTTATGCCCGACACTGATCCCCGCGACAGTGAACTTCACACTCTCCACGCCGGCGCACCTGCCGCTGCACTCAGGCTTCTCGCAGGCAAAGTCCTTCACGTCAAACGCGGCCTCGACAGCCCCACCAGGCTTCGCGGAATAATTGACATCAAGCACCTTCGGAGGGAGGGAATCGACAGTGACAGAGCCCTGCTTAGGAGGGGATATGGGTGCGCCCGCATCATCAAACACCTGCACAGTGAATGTCATCACACCTATGGTGGACGGCAGGAGTATCTCAGGGTATTCATGCCTGCAGCTGAAGGTCTGCGTCACCCCGTCGACCAGCTGGCACTCAAAAGGCACTGTCGGGTCCTCAAGTATCTTCACCTGACCGCTCGAAAGGTCAGGATCCTCCGGCACTGTGACAGAGAGATTCACGACAGTCGTGTCTGTGCGCGCCCTGAAGCCAGGTATGCCCAGCGAGCCTGTGCCCTGCGCAGAATTGATGACCGCGCCGAACACGACTGAAGAGTGTATCGGAAGAGTCACTATAAGGAAAATCATGAACATCGCGATGTTGACAATTGCTTCTTTCTTAGCCATATTGATTACCATCTTATGTCAGCCAGTCGGGCTGCAACTGTTCCTTGTATATCGCAGAGTACTCCTTGAGCTTGCCCAGCTGCTCCAGCCCGGGAGCGTTCTTCAGCCCCTCCGAATGCGTTATCGGCGGAGGGAAGCGCAAGAGGTAGAATACCACCCGGTCGCTGCCGAACAGCTGGTCCTCTGTTATCTCCAGGTAGCCTGTCTCGTTGTCAAGTATCATGCCCCCTTTCTGGTACTGGTCGAACAGGCTCTCATTCAGGTCCACAGTGACATCATCCGAGAAAGGCACCTCATAAGTTATGTGCTCCTCAGGAATCCTGATGGGGTTTGTCTTGCTCTCATAGAATATGTAGCCGCTGACCTCATACCTGCCAGGCACAATCTTCAGGACAGACGTGCTGCTCGAGTTATACGCTATAAGGAAAGTGGTGAATCCGGAAAGCACATCATCATCCACCCTCTTGAACATCAGCATCGCCTTCTCAGCCTGCGGCGACAGCGCAGAAGGCGGGGCGCCGCCCGGCAGAACATAGCCCGCAGACATCACATCATAGCTCAGACCCCTGGCGAAGACGCTCGCGTTTATGAAGCGGTAAGGCATCATCCTGACAGTCATGTTGCCGCCGACACCGTCGGACGTGAACATCCTCTGCTCATTCATGAGATAGCTCTCATTGTTTGCCCTCAGCGCGCCGAACCCCACAGGCAAAGGAGCGACGAGCCGCGTCCTGTTCTCCCCGTCCGGCGAAGTGAACCCTACGAAGCAGGCCTCATTCCCCAGGACAAAGTCAACCCTTGCCGTGACCGGCTCTCCGGTAACGCTGTCGACAGTCTCAATATCATAAATGCCGCTGTTGCGCTGGTTCAGGTTGCAGGCAAGCTTCTTTCCCGAATCCTGCGCAAGGTTAACATAAGTCGGGGAGGTATGGTTGTTCTCCCTTATATTGGCCTCAAGCGCGAACCTGAACGTATACCCCTTCCCTGCAAAAGCGTCAGAATCCATGACCGTCACCATAACAGGGAATGACACATCATACCACGTCCTGTACTCATTCACGCCTATGAAACTCAGGATGTCAAAACCCTGGACGCTGCGCGGCCCAACAACCTCCTGGTTATTTATATTAAGATAGATGGGCCACCAGTCAAGGTATGTGAAGTCAGCAGCAAGCCTCCTGAACTCCTGCGTGTTGTTCAAGGCGACGATCGTCTTGTCAGCGAGGCCCTGCGCCACCCGGTCATAAGCATAATTGCCTTTGCTGTCCTGCTCAAGCATTATCCTCCTGCTGAAATCCCTGGACTGGTCTATCTGCAGCATAGCAATGCCCGGAGGAAGCACGAAGCTCTCCATCTTGCGCTGAGTCTCAGCCCTTGTCCAAATCCTATAATCCCCCAAGCCAATCTTCACATCAGCTATAGGCGGGAGCTTCTCCATGCTCGACGGCCATGAGTACATGGATATCAGGTCCATGGTATGCAGCTCCAGGAAGAACATCTCGATCTCCGAATTGGTTATCTCAGTGGCAAAATTGTATATCTCCTTGAAGTTGAGGTCCAGCTTGGTATAGAACTGGCTGATGTCAGTCTTCCTGCCCTGCAGCTCGACACTTATAGGATAATCCAGCAGGAGAATGACCTCTTTCTCAGCGACGCGCACATCAGACTTCATCGGGCCCATGACGGTAACTGTGAACCCCTGATCACGGAAGCTGCTGAAGTCCTGCAGGCAGGCATTCAGGTTCCTCTCGATATACCTGTCGACCTGCGCCTCCACAGAAGCATCACCGCCGCCCTTGCCCAATGCAGGACGCAATGAGCCGAACTCGCAGTTGCCTGAGCAGGTGTTTCTGCTCTTGAGATACCACCAGTAAGGCACCCTCGAGTTATCGCTGCCCATCATCATGAGGGCGTCCGACTCTGTGGGCTCAATGCCGACCATAAACTCCCTGCCACTCATGCCGCTGTCTGAAGGGTCGATATAGCCAGCATGCAGGCCTGCCTGCCTGAACGCAACTTCACCCATCCTCTTCATGCAGTCCTCCACGAAGACCTTCACGGGCTGCGCCTCCAGCGGCACCTCTTCAATCGTCGGTATGAACTCCTCAGGTATGCCTTCCACGATCTGCCCTCTTATGTAAAACAATAACGCTGACGAGAACAGGAGTATGATGCCCACTATCATGAACACTGTTATCTGGGCCCTCCTGCCCGCGAATGCACCTCTTTTTGATGACATCTTGACAGTCATGTTAGTATCGTTGATATCTCAACCGGATATCGACCTCATGCATGTGAAACGGTAAAAGTCTGACTGTATTGAGTTGCACAGCCCGAGCATCTCTGACTCAGGCCTGTCCTGCGTGCTCAGCGCTGTCGCCACGACAAGCGTGCACACGTCCCTGTCAGGACCCTGCTTCTGCTCGCAGACCAGCTGGCCGCGGTAGTAGTCCCCCTTAAGCTCGACGATGGTGCTGTCTATCATCCTTGTCGTGTCCTTGTAGAACTGCACTCCGATGGTTATGCCTATCAGGAGCGCGACGGTCCAGAAGGTTATTATCATGTACAGGAAGACCTTGTCCCTGTGGTGGAACGGCCTGTCCTTGAACCGCTCTGAATAGAAGTACTTCCTCTCATGCAGTATGTACCAGATGACTATGATGTCCATGATGACAAGAGATACGAAAGACAGAAGCAGGAGATTCCTGAACATGGGATGCTCTGCGGACTCGAACATCAGCAGCGAGATCGTGGCGTTGAGCGCGGTGAAGCTGAAGAACCCGACAGAGAGGTCGAATGTGTAGGCCTTCCTTTTCCAGAAGCCGTACACCATGAACAGTATGAGCGCCAGGAGCACCGCATTGATTATCATGGCCCTTGAGCCGGCTATCATCTTGCCGAAGAGTATCGTCGTGGGGAATGTTATGCCGTACAGGAAAGAGATTATGTACAGGACCGAGAGAAAGCCCAGATAGCCTAACAGGAACCTTATGCCCAGGGGTATCCTGTACCTGCCGCGGTGTATCGGCGAGGGTACGAAGAACTCCTCCTCAAGCTCATGCGGAGCCCTCTTGATGCTCTCCTCGACAAGCTCCGGCTTGGCGATCTTCGGAAAGAGGCGTCTTTTCTTCGGGCCTGCCTTTCCAGGCAGCCTGCGCTTTACAGAGGCCTTTTTAGAACCAGACTTGTGGGAAGCTGTCGTTCCACTCTTATGTTTAGCATTACCCCTTTTTTCAGCCATTACTGATTACCCACTCTTTTTTGACGTGAATACTCTTCGCCTTAGCGAAACCCCGAACTTTTAGCTTCCTATATTCCCCCTTAGAGAAAGACCAAACTTTTATTTGTTTATAAACCTTTCTGTCTTGTTTATAAATCAGGTTAATAAACAACCAGCAGACAATAAAGCAGACAATAATATAGCCAAACACAGAATACCGACGAGAAACTACTGGGAAGTGAAAAAAATACCTGACAGGATCTTTCAAGCGACCCTCCGGAACCGGTCATACACCCCGCAGTCATTCGCGTACCGCGGCAGACAATGGAAGGCAAGATGCCCCTCAAGCCGCTCAACAGCAGAGTAATCCGAAAGCTCACCAGCAACAAGCGACTCCTCAAGACCCGAACCGGCAACATCCCTGACCATGTCAACAGCATCACCATCAAGGCCGAGCGAACACAGGTAATCAGGATTCCTGAGGCGCCATATGAGCCCATTCACAAAAGACCTGTAGCGGGTATCAAACACCGAGCAGGCCATGACACCTCCAGTCTTCCCCGCATCCTCCAGCGCAGCATCGACACGGTATACCTCCTCGGAAAACGGAAGTATCCTGCCAAGGCCTGAAAAATTCCTCCTGAACAGCGAACGGTAGCTGAGGAAATCATTGTTCAGCCCGTCCATGTCCCAGCACGAGAAGATGTCATCATTCGTGGCATCGACATGCACACGGCGCCTGAAAACATCCGGAGAGAAAAGTATGCTGAACACACCCACCAGCACAGAGTAAGGTATGGCGCGCCCGAGCCCCCCGCGCTCGCGGGCATAATCCTCAAGCTCGCCGAGAAAAGCGCCGGCATCATCCCCGCCCACACGGCAGCACTCCACCAACAGCCTGCCAAGCCGCCCTAAAGCGGGCCCGACACCCATGCTCCTGAGAAGATGCTGAGGGGCGAAATAGCTGCCCCCATTCCTGTTCTCATAGATGAACCTGAACACCGGGCGGTTGTGGCGCACAGAGACCAGGTCCTGCGCAAAATTGTTGTTCTCCTTCACGACAACCTCCCTGCCAAGTGAGTTGACCACCTTATCATAGCCGTTCCGCGAGAAAGAAGGCACAAGCCCCTTCATCAGGCTGACCGCGTTGAGATTCACGGCAAAATCAACATCATCACGCCTCGACAGTTCGATGGCATGGCGGTAGAAATCATACATCAAAGGCTGGTCAGCAGCCACCTCCAGCACCAGCTCACGGCCGCCGAGCCCGGGTATCGCGGAAAAGCCCCTCTCCTGGGTGTTCGTGAAGCTCAGCATCCCCATCGACATGGCAGCAGCACCATGCTCGACAGGGATATCAAGCTCAGGCACAGAGAATATGTTATCAAGCCCCAATGCCCCGCGGATGACCCTGTCGCGCCTGCCCCGCTCAGCATTCCCGACGACATAAGTGTCAAAACCTTCCATGGCGCAGTAAATCACCATCAGGTCCGCAGAAGACAGGTTGCCGCACACAGGAAAGTTGAACTTGAGAAAGTCATACCCCTCAGAGTCGACAAAACGGTTCAGCTTCAGCGTCCTGAGCTCACTGCCCCTCATGACATCAGACGCGAACTTCCTGACCATGGAACCGTACGCCTCACATTCAGTCATGAGGTCATAGCTCGCCTTCAAAACAACAGTATCAATGACCAATGATGCCCTCCCCCAACATTCTGAAAAACCGCAGCACCACAGTGCATAATCAGCAGTGCCGCGCAGCTAGCCTGCTTTGCCGGCAAACTGCGCATCATCCGCCGCTTGAGGCTTACGCCTGACCGCATATGCCTGAGCAAGCGCCAGTCTCCGCCCATAATGCAGACCGACGCAGGCGCGGCGGCACTGCTTGATTAACATGATCACCTGACCTTGGCACCAGCGCCGATGCCTTTCGCCACCACGAACTCCACAGGCGTCTTCAGCTCCTTCCTGAAGTTCTCGCAGACAACATGGCCCGCATCATCGACGACAAGGCCCAGCCTGAAGAACTCGTCGACACTGAGCTCCCTGAAAGGCTCCGTGTTCGGCACGCCCTTGAGCGTCACTTCGTCGCCGGGATCGGAATCAGGGGCCTCGAGCAGCACGACCTTCTTGCCGTCGTCGGCAGCCAGCAGCATGCCCCTGCTCTCTATGCCTCGCAGCTTCGCAGGCCTGAGATTGCACACGACTATGATATGCTTCCCGAGCAGGTTCTCCCTCGGGATGTAAGCCTTCAGACCGGCGACGAGCTGCCTCTGCTCAGTTCCGAGGTCTATCTTCAGGACATAGAGTTTGCCCGCGTCAGGATGGTCATCCACTGAAAGCACCTTCGCGACCCTCAGGTCAGCAGGGAACTCCTCAAGCTTCTCGACGGGAGCCTCCTTCTTCGCCTCCTTCTTCCTGCCGCCGAAGCGCCTCCTGAAATCATCAATCTCCCTGTCCTCGAGCTTGCGGAAAAGCACCTTCGGCTCCGCAATAGCGTGGCCTGGCTCGAGGTCGAGATGCATCTTGTACTCCAGCCTCGGCCCCTTTCCGTCGAGAGCCAGCTGCGCGAATATATCCCCTGAAGTGTGGGGCAGGAAAGGCTCTATCATGACAGCAAGGGTCCGCACAAGGTTGCAGCAGACATTGAGCACTGTGGCGCATCTCTTCATGTTTGCGTCATCGAAAAGCTCGGCATCCTGCCGGGTGCCGCCAAGCTCCGCGCCCTGACCGCTATCGCCAAGACCTGACATCCCCGTAAGGGACTTCCCCCTGTCAGGACCGCAGACCTTGCCGCTCTGCGCTACGCCAGAAGGCGGCACCGCACTTTTCGATGCCGCCGGCCTGACAAGGTTCCAGGGCGCGTTCTCCTGGAAGTACTGGTTGCCGAGACGGGATATCTGCATCACTTCCTTCAGCGCATCACGCTCCCTGACATTCTCGAGGAGCTCTATCACCTTCGCTATCTGCGAACTGACATCCTGGATGAGCCTGTCATCCTTGCCTTCCAGCTCCTTCTCAGGCACCCTGCCCCCGAAATACTTCTGCGTGAATGTGAGTGTGCGGTTCACGAAGTTGCCCAGGTTCGCGAGCAGCTCATTGTTGTTCTTGTCCTGGAACTCCTTCCAGCTGAAAAAGGAATCAGCGCCCTCAGGCCTGCTGCTCAGCAGGTAGTAGCGCCAGACATCCGCAGGTATGCCTGTGCCCTTTGCATCGTCGCCGAACACGCCTGTGCCCGCGCTCTTGGAGAACTTCCCGCCCTCATAATTGAGATACTCTGTGGAGTCGATGTGATGCAGCATGGTCCACGCGTCCCTGGTCGCGATAAGTGACGCGGGAAATATTATCGTGTGGAAAGGGATGTTGTCCTTGGCCATGAACTGGTAGAGCTTCACGCCGCCGCCATGCCACCAGGACTCCCATGCATCCGGGAACGCGTGCTTTGTGATGCTTATGTAGCCGATAGGCGCGTCGAACCAGACATAGAACACCTTGCCAGTGTATCCTTCGAGCGGGATAGGGACGCCCCACTTGAGGTCCCTGCTGATGCACCTCTCCTTCAGCCCCTCCCTGAACCAGGCATTGGTCACAGTGACCGCGTTCTGCGTCCAGAAACCACTGCCGGACTGCTGCACAGACCACTTCTCAAGCTCAGGCCCTATCTTCGGCAGGTCAAGGAAAAGATGGTCTGACTTCCTCACCACCGGCTTGGAGCCGCAAACCTTGCACCTTGAGTTAAGGAGCTCGACAGGATTGAGCAGCCTGCCGCAGCTCTCGCACTGGTCGCCGCGCGCGTTCTCGTACCCGCAGTGCGGGCAGGTGCCCTCCACGAACCTGTCTGCGAGGAACTTGTCGCACTTGGGGCAGTAGGTCTGCTCAAGCTCACCCTTTGTTATGAAGCCATTCTCATGTATGCGCCTGAATATGGATTGAGTAACTTCAGTATGGGTATCAGTGGAGGTGCGTCCGAAAGCGTCAAAAGAGCAGCCGAACCACTCGTATATCTCCCTGTGTATCTTGTAATACTTATCGCAGATCTGCTTAGGGGTCAGGCCCTCCTCCAAAGCCTTGGTCTCAGTTGCCGTGCCATGCTCATCAGTCCCGCAGATGAAGAGCGTCTCATTCCCCCTCGCCCTGGAGAACCTGGCAAAGACATCCGCGCTAAGGACACAGCCTATGATGTTGCCCAGATGAGGCACGTTATTCACGTAAGGCAATGCGCTGGTTATGAGTATCTTATCTGCCATGCAGGTGTTTCAGTCTGCATTGTTTTAAATAGCTTTTGGTATTTTAATAGGTATTTGTTTAGCTCTTTTCCGGCAGCACCACCGCAGGTTATGCGAAGCGTCTAACGCTGAGATATTCACTCTGACAAGGGGGAAGCCCCCTACGG
>JAFGJH010000015.1 GCA_016929255.1 Candidatus Woesearchaeota archaeon | reverse complement strand
TTTCCGATGTTATCAACGACTGACGCAAGAGCGGCGGCAGCTGCCGCGCTGCTAGTGATGCTTTGCCGGCAAGAAGTTCAGGGGGCAGCGCAGAAGGCTTACGCCTATGCGCATATTGCTGGCTAAGCGGCCGGTTTCCGATGTTATCAACGACTGACGCAAGAGCGGCGGCAGCTGCCGCAACTTCGCGGCAGCACTGCTTAATCCTGAGCTTTAAACACACCTAGAACCTCATAAACAGGGCCTTGGGGCGTCAGAGTAGACTTTATGAGCTTGAAGGAATCAAGGGCGAAGCTGGCTTCAGGGACCTTGATTGACTCTATGCAGTCCTTAAGCTCTTTCTTATTGTCAACAAACTTTATGCGAGCGAGAGTCAGGTGAGGATGAAATCTTTTGTCCAACCCAAATCCGAGCTTCTGTGTGCATGCATCAACCTGCTGCTGGACAGCACTGATGACATCATGCGGCTCAAGGCCTACCCAGACGACACGCGGATCATTCATGCTTGGGAAGGCACCGACACGCGAGAGTGATGCTTCAAACCTGTTGAAATGAACTTTTGACAACGCATCCACCAGAGCAGGAGCCTTGCTCTCATCTACCTCTCCGAGAAACTTCAAAGTGAGATGGAACTCCCTGGTCTTTGTCGCCTTGCCTGAGAAGATGAGCTTATCCTGGACAGAACTAAGAACAGGTCTTATGTTTTCAGGAATCTCGAACGCTATGAACAGCCTCATTTTTCAGAAAACAAAAAAAAAGAAAAAAAGAAAGGCATCACTCTTCTTGCTTCTCCTCTTCATCACCTTCTTCAGGAGGCAAAGGAGGAGCTTCCAGATCCTCACCGCCTTCTTCAGACGGAGCTTCTTCAGAAGGGACTTCCTCACCAGAATCCTCAGATGACCCTCCGGACTCCTCCCCGAAATCCTCGGTATCCTCAGGAGCAGGAGCAGGGGGTACTGGCTTTACCGAAGGCTCTTCCCTCCTCGGCGCGTCCTCCTCAGCAGGAACAGACTGCGCCTGGCCCAAGACCTCTGCGAAGCCGACCTTACGCAACACCTTTGTGACACGGATCCTGACCTCATCGCCCTCTTTCGTGTTCGGGACGAACAGTACAAACCCGCGCTTCCTGGCGATGCCGTCGCCCTTCTCTCCGACAGCCTCAATCCTCACATCCAGCTCTTCACCGACCTTAACCGGTGCGAAACCGCCGCCGGATCCTCCGCCGAAACCACCGCCAAATCCGCCGCCGAAACCGCCGCCGGATCCGCCATGAGACCTGAAACCGCCTCTCCTATCTCCACCTTCTCCATACATAACATATTCACCTATATATCCTATATCCATCTGCACAGCAGGCCGTGCATAATCAGAATTATATTATTGAACTTTATAAACTTATTGAAAAGGGCGTAAAACTGCCAAAATAGAAATAATAAAAGAATTTACGCCTGAAGGCGAAAAAAGATACGTAAGCGGTTTTTAGCTCCTGACCGCTTGCGCTCAGCCCTCCGAGCAAAAAAAATCAGACATCCTTCAGGCCACCGGTCTCAACGAAGAAATTGCACTCTCCGTCAGGCAGGTTCGGAGCGTCTATGAGCTTCGCGACCCTCGATCCCTTCTTGCCCTTCCTTAGATATATCCTGAACGTGGACGCGTGAGCGACGATGTGGCCGCCCACAGCCTTTGTAGGATCCCCAAAGAACTGGGCCGGATCAGCCTGCACCTGGTTAGTGACATAGACACAGGCATTGTGCATGTCAGCGAGCTTCAGCAGGGTATGCATGTGCCGGTTTATCTTCTGCTGCCTCTCGGCAAGCGTGCCTCGGCCGATGAACTCAGCCCTGAAATGCGCTGTCAATGAGTCGACGATGACCACCCTCACCTTCATCCTCTCAGAGGTTATCAGGTCAGCGACCTTCTCTGCAAGCAGCATCTGATGGTCAGAGTTGTACGCCTTCGCCACCTTGATGTTCTTGAGGATGCGCTCAGGGTCCAGGCATGCACCTTCTGCAAGCTCCTTTATCCTCTCAGGCCTGAACGTGTTCTCTGTGTCGATGTACACAGCCACAGCATCAGGATCTTCCTTCTGGCAGTTCACGGCAAGAAGGTGGCCGACCTGGGTCTTGCCAGAGCCGAACTCCCCAAAACACTCCACAATAGAGCCGGTCTCAAAACCTCCTCCGAGAAGCGCATTGAATGCGGCGCTGCCTGTGCTTATCTTCTGCACCTTTGCCCTTTTCTCTAGCACCTCTGCTCCTGAGATGAATCCCATCTTCAATGAATCGCGCGCAGCCTGTATCATCTTTCTCGCGACCGCCTCTGAGACGCCAGAATCCTCTATGAGCTTTCCAGGGGAAGCTACAGCTATGCTCATCACGCTATCATAACCTGCTTCCTTGAGCTTCTCGGCAGTGGCTGCGCCGACGCCCGGCAGATCATACACCGTGACCTCCTTCTCTTCCTTCTCCTGCAGTTCCTGCTTATCGCCCATCTTCAAACCCCTTCGGGACTTTTTTTCAGGGACCTCCTGAATCTCTTCAGAACCTGACTCAACGACACCCAAAACCAACGAATCATCATGTCTTGCTGTTTCTGCCATCATCTAATACCACCTCATATTTTAAGTTTTAGATTTCAGCGGCCAGGTCACCCTGGCCATTGAGAATCAGATATTCGTACGCCTTGTTCAGGACAACGACTGCTTTGGGAAGGTCCATAGCCCTAAGGGATCTTGTGGATTTCCACTCATCACTATCCTTATCCTTATAGCGCCTGTCAAAAGAAACAGTGTGCACTTCAGCAGAAGTGCCATCTTTCCTCTTGATGTTATTTCTCCATATCGTTGCGCTTATAGCGCCTGCCTTGAACTTCATCTCAGGCAGATTCTCTCCAAACTTACTTGCTTCGGTCATATACAACACCTCGCGTTGCTTATCGCATCTTATTTCAACCTGAAGCTCTGATGAAGGCTCCACTTTGGTGGCAGCCAAGCGCTTCAAGCCGCGACAGGACATATAACACAGAAATCGTTTAAATAGCTCATCCGAGAGTGTCCAGTGTCCTGTGAAAAGGTTTTAAGCGTTGAGAAGGGAGAATAAGCAGGCTGCAGGGGAAGACGAAAGGATTGCGGGTGTCTAGTGCTGATTTCCGCGCTTCAGACACAGCGCTGCCGCAGCGACGCTCGCAGCGCATATTTGAGTGCCTGTCTTTCCGCGGGTTGTTAAGCCACAGTGTTAGCTGCTGGGCTCGCAGGTCGGCAGCGGCAGCGCTGCTTAAAATACCAGAAGCAGGAAAATATCCACAGCCACAATCACAAAGAACAAGGCATGCTCGTAGAACGCACCTGTCTTCATGAAGCCTTTGAGCTTCAATTTGCTCAGCGGGTGGAATGGCATTATGCCCTTGTAGTTCAACGCATCCGCAAATATGTGCGAGGCGTAGCCCAGCAGGAAAGCGATGCTGTACAGCATAGAGCCTGAGACCAGGAAAACCAGCGCAGTAAACAAGGCTATCGCAAAAAAAGAATGGAAGAAACCGCGATGCTCAAAGAAAACCGATAAAGGCCAGGCCATCTGGCCGAGCCGGGACTTGGGGTGGTCGATGTCCGGGAATGCGGCGCCTATCAGCAGGATTAACGCAAACAACAGCTGGTTCGCTGGAGACAAGAACTTCAATGAGACTATCGCGATGAGAAAAGCAAATGCGAGATGGGTGTGAAGGAGCATTCTATAGCAGAATATATTACGACCATTAATAAAGGTTTTCGATTGACACAGAACAGTTACTACGGAAAACATAAATATTTAAATGAGACACCAAGTATCTGAGATTGAAAGGGGGTAATGGTGATGATAAAGCTCACATACGAACAGATAGTCCAGAAAATAAAAGAGAATGCAGGGATTTCTGAAGACGAGATAAACGTGAGGGTGAAGCAGAAGCTGGAACAGCTCGCAGGACTCGTGTCGAAGGACGGGGCAGCGCACATCGTCGCAAACGAGCTCAATGTCAACGTATTCGAGGACTTCACCGGGAAGATAAAGCTCAACAAGCTCATACCGGGCATGAGGAATGTGGAGGTCACCGCCAAGGTCGTCGATGTCTACGAGATACGAGAGTTCTCGACGCCGAAAAGCAGCGGAAAGGTAGGCAGCTTCCTGGTCGGAGACGAGACAGGGCTGTCCAGGGTCACGTGCTGGCATGCACAGACAGAGAAGATGGCGGGCCTGAAGAAGGATGACATAATCAAGGTGAAGAACGCGTATGTCAGGGACAATAATGGAAGGTCAGAGATACACCTCAACGACAAGAGCGAGATAGAGATAAACCCTGCAGGGGAGAATGTCACTGTCATCGAAAGGACTGCGCAAGTGCAGGCAGACGCGCAGAGAAAGAAGATATCAGATCTGGGAGAGGCAGACAGCAACGTCGAGATACTCGGCACAGTGGTGCAGGTGTTCGAGCCCAGGTTCTTCGAGATATGCCCTCAGTGCGGCAAGAGGGCGAAGCAGAGGGAAGACCAGTTCGTGTGCGAGCAGCACGACATAGTGAAGCCGGACTACTCATATGTCATGAACGCAATCATCGACGACGGCAGCGAGACCATAAGATCCGTGTTTTTTAGGGACCAGGCGGAACAGCTCGTCGGAAAGCCGCGCGAAGAGATGATACAGTACAGGCAGTTCAAGGACAAGTTCGACCAGGTCAAGATAGCCCTCCTCGGCCAGATGGTCAAGCTCACAGGAAGGGTCACGAAGAACTCCATGTTCGACAGGCTCGAGTTCGTCGCGAGAAAGGTGGACACCAAACCAGACCCTAAAGAGGAGATAGAGAGGCTCAAGAAAGAGACGGGAAGCGAAACAACAGCCTGAGACCAGGAAAACCGCCTGACAAAACATTTTTTAATTCATCTTTCATGTTCTATGGACAAGAATCACAGAACAAGCCTGCCAGATGAAGCGAAAAAGACCAACCTTCTTTTCAGAGTATTCATTGCAGCGCTCGTCATCCTTCTAGCGATGATGATATTCCGGGACCAGCCTGACAAAAGATACGTCCTTCTTAGCTTCGACGTGGAGCCTGTCGACGGGGAGCAGAGCGTCTTGGACGTGCTCGACGTGGTATACAGGACAAACACGAGCGCCACTTTCTTCGTGACAGGAGAGTACGCAGAGAAGCACCCAGAGATTGTCAAGCTGATGACCGGCAGGGAGATAGCATGCCATGGTTATTCACATAAGGCATTCACAGAGATGGACCGGGAAGAGAAAAAGGAAGAGCTAAAAAAGTGCAGGCAGACAATTAAGGAGGCCACAGGAATGGGAGTTATAGGATTCAGGGCACCATACAACAGGATTGACAGGGAAACCCCTGAGATCCTGGAACAGGAGGGGTTTTTGTATGATGCCTCATACATAAAAGGATTAGGATTCATATTTCCACGCTTACGCGAACTCAAAATTGGCGAGATCCCCGTATCAAGCATATTCGGCATTCCGCTTGAAGACGTCGTGTGGCTACACTACCTGAAGATGCCTGGTGCGTTCTTCTATGTGATAAAACATAAGGAAACAGACCTGGAGTCATACCTCTTCCACCCGCACCACATAGCGACGCAGAAACAGGAGCTTGAAGAATTTATAAACTATTTAAAGGGGCAAAACGTAATATTTATAAGCCACAGACAACTCATCGAAATGCAAGATGAGGGGGTTTAGACGTGTAGAGATTCTAGTATTACTGCTGTGCATAGCAGCACTTCTGACACTCTCAGGCTGCACAAACAGCTGCCCGCCAGAGAAGACATACGAGAAAAGGGAGATAAAGAACACTGTGCAGCTCTACTCAGAAGAGCCTTACATATCAGAAGAAACAAGGGTGACCGGGCAGAAATGCGTGGAAAGGCACTACAGCGAGATGAACGACTCAAGGTTCAACATGAGCATAGCAGAGAAGGAATGGCTCCGTCAGCCGCCGGTGCCAGGCGAGACCAACAACCTCAGGCGCATAGTCACGGTATTCAACGGAAGGGACGAGGTCGACGCAGTATATCTCGACAAGATATACCTCTACGACGGACAAGAGACCAAACGCTCCAAGACACCGATGATGTTCCTCGTGGAGCCCAAATCGACGAGGACGCTCTACGTCATGTGGGACACGCAATATGACCCGCTGAAAGACGTCACGGTCGACTACACAAACAACACCGAGATGCTGGGCTTCGAGACGACGATAATGCGCATGTGCTACAACGAGACAGAGAAAGTCAACGTGACAAAATACAGGAAAGTCGCCGCCGGAACCACTGAAGAGGTCACCGGCTATGACAGCTTCGTCAAGGTCAAGCTGAGGAAGAAGTGCTGAACCCAAAAAAAAACGCGAACCTGATTCTAAATCATATCACCGGTATGTCGACGAACTGGCTTGAGAACGCGCCATCTGTTATGTTGCAGGCATGACCTGGAGAGCCGCAGTCCACCTCTGCACCGCCGACGCGCTTAACACCAGCGACAACAACCTTGGCAAGCTGCGGAGACTGCACGAAACCACAGCTAAACACGTTGAACTGGTCTGCATCTACCACCAGCTCGACAGGCACAGAAGGGTCTGAAACAGCAGCATTGAGAAAAGCAACCCTTTCCCTTGAAGACAGATCAAACTCACCGGAAGCAGACGACTCAAAACAATACAATTTATAGCCTGTCGCAGGAGAGTCCATCAAGCTACCATCCACATTCCTGGTCACAGGAACTATAGTTATACGCACCTGATCGCCATCAAGAGACAACCCCTGCACAGAAGCGAGCCCGGGAGGCACATCATCCACAGACGGGCTGTTCTTCGCTGCCTCAGGGATGTTGAAAGACGGGCTCTCGTCACCATTGGTGTCTGTGGCGGTTATGCCGAAGAAATACCTCTTTCCGTTCTCCAACCCGGGAAGTATATAGAAAAATTTGTTGTCAACCCCAGAATAATACAGGGTATCCTGATAAATCATCTCAGGAGGAGGAGCCTCCCCGACAGAGGTCAAAGCATAGACCCGCGTGCAGTCACTCCCGCTGAAGACAGTGCACATCGGCCTCTCAATCGATGACAGCGACATCATTATCGGCTGCTTAGCAGCAGGATCCAGCTGCAAAGGAGGGATAGCATAAAGCCTATCCCTCAGCTCCTGCCCAAGATCAGCAGGAGCCTTTCCCCTGAGATTGGCCTCCGTGCCGGGATCATCAGACCTGTAGACAGTGTAGAAGTTAACATCAACACCATCGACAGGATCCCAGACCAGCAATGAGGTGTTCGAAGCGAACTTAAGGTCCCTGACCTCAAAGTTCCTGACATCAGTTATCTGGCTCCTGAAAAGGTAAGCAAACTTCAGGACGAGCCTCTGCAGCCCCATCCTGTTCTCCTGCTGGTTGTAAGCCATGAAAGAGGAGTTCTGAATCACGCAGAGCTTTACCATCTTGTTATGCACAGAACAGACCTTCTCTGTAGGCGCGCCGTGCTGAGGATATATTGTGATATTATTATGGCTGTCCTTGTATATGTGCAAAGTTTTCCCGAAATCATCATGGGTGTAGCCCAAAAGATCGGAGAAAGTCCTTGTAGCGCTTCTAATAAGGGCAGTGATCAAACTATCAATATTACCTTCAGGATCCAAAGCAGGATCCACCCTCTTGAAATCCACCCCCTGCACAACCTGATTGGTGGAGCCTCCCCTCGGAACCAGGCTGACAGTAAGACGCCTGCCGATCTTCGAGAGGCCAAGGACGCGCGCCTCCCAGTCATCACCCCTGTTGGAAGAGAAAGGCATCAGACCCAGAATGTCTGCAGAAGAGCTCGAAAAACCACCGAACATACCCTCCCACCATGCATGTTCCTGCGCCTCTGATATTGGAAGCATGTAAGAGCAGATGCAATCCCTGTCCTGCGACTTAGCACAGTTGTCTATCGCTTCTGCCAATGAATTCACAGCATGCTGCTCAGGGGTCTCGCAGAAGGCCTGCCACTTCGCATACTCAAGGATGCCGTTGCTGTCACGGCTCAGGATGTTGCCGCCGTACTGCACAATCCAGTCGAAGCCATGATTCTCCTGTTCAATTATGGAGATGTTCCCGGCGATGCAATCTATATCATCCTTGCAGCGCTCAACCCTGTGAAGATATCCTGGCAGGGCGTCATATATCGAGAAATCATAAGGTATCGAAGTCGAGAAAGAAGGGTTAACTGAGTAAGGCACAGAGAAGTAAGGATGCTCCATCCTCGGAGCAGAGGAAATACCTCCACCTGCAGCAGCCTCCCTGAAAGCGGCGGCAGCGCCTGGAGGCAGGTCAAGAGGGGCGCCCTCATCCACGATGTGGCCGCCTATCTGCTCGCAAAGCCTCACATACTCAACCCAGCGTATGTCTGAGTAATGGATTCCCACCTCCGGATGCTTTATCCTGCACCAGAAATTATAGGAGCAGGTCTTGCCGTTCTCGCACATAGGATTATTGCCTGGAGGGCAGCCATAATTCTTCTGGGTGGCAGCATCGCACTGACGGTCCCTGCCGGAGTACAAATGATCGCAAGCCTCATCGCAAGCTTCCTGTATTGTCATGCCCTTCTCCTGCATGGACTTCATAGCCCTCCAGGCAGCATTGTTTCCCCTGTTGTAGGCAAACCATGCCATCCATAAGGCTTCCCTGCCCCTGAGGTCGCTGCGGCTGATGACCTTCTCAAAATTATTCTTCAGCTCCTTCAGGCCCTCATCAATCTCTTTGCCGACAGTATCACAATACCTGTGTTCAGGGGTGTAAGGCACAGGACACTCCATGCTAAGATGACGCACACTGCACAGACAAGGATAATCCACCTGCATGATACCCCCTTCTGCACCGCACTCATCTCCAGCAGCAATAGAGCAGCACCCATTCTCATATCTTGCAGTGATAAAAAGCAGCAAAGTGTCAATACCCATCGCAGTAAGCCCATTGCTTGCGGCATACTGCTCAAACTGGTCCTTGAATCGCAGGCATCGGCGCATAGCCGTATCCTCAAGCCTCTCAAGGTCCCCCCCCACACAACGCGGGAACAACGCCCCTCCTGAAGCTGCTGAAGATGATGCACCTGACCCCTCCAGTTCGGGATTCTTTGTCTGAAGAGGTGTCGTGTCTGCATAAACAATACAAGACGACAAAACAAAAAGGACTAAAATGACAAACAAAATGCACGTTCCACCAATATTTTTCATTCTCATTTCTGCCTGACCAGGGATGCTTTCCGCGCATCATAATTCTTCATTATCTCAGCATTCGCGACTTCAAGCGAGTAACCGCGCTGCAAAAGGAAAGACCTGACCTGTTTATAATCATATCCTTTGGACACCAGCGCATCTATCGTGCCCTGGACATCAGCAACAGATTTTGCAGGGACAGCCGAAGCTGCCGCAGCATCCTTCTCCGACTGGGAAATCATCCTATCAGCGGAACGCCTGAAAAGGGCCACGAACACAACAACAATCAGCACAAGCACCAACAGTGCACCCACAACAATCGTGAAGTTGAAGCCCTTCAGCTTCTCAGGCACCGGAGGGACAACCTTCATTATAGCATCAATCACAACACCCCTCCTGGCCTCTTCAAGAGCAGCCTCCTCCTCAATCACCCGATTGACCTCAGACTCCTCAACAGCAAAGTAATCCGCAGCCTCCTCAATCTCCCTGTCCGGAGAGTACTCAGAGGGATACAGCCTCGCAACCTCTTCCTCAGGAATGGGAACACTCGTCTCATAGTACAGCTCTTCAATGTAATCCTCTGAATATAACTCTTCAGGTATCGGCATGCAGGAGCCGACGCAGCAGAAAGTATCATAATAGAACTCCACCCACTCCCCGTCACAATCCTCATGAGGCTCGCATATCGATCCCTTAAGGTCGTCAAGGCAGTAATCACCTATCCTTGCCAGCACATCGGAAGCACGCTCGCCAAGAGGGGTGAATGCGCCCTCAGGATGGTTCAGCGCAGTGACCCTGGATGTCACGTACTCCGCAGGTTCGGCGCAGAAACCACCCACACAGCAATACATGGAATCTGTAGTGTAGAGCATGCTTCCGCCGATGCAGTCCTCATTAGGCCCGCAAGATATCCCCCTGAAATCAGCACACACAGGGAGCTTTGAGGCATCACCCACCCCGCAGTCCTGCGAGCAGACACTCTCGCAGTCAGGGTCGGCGACATCATAATTGCAGTCAGGGTCGCAGATGCCGTCCTGGACAGTGTCGCAGAAACCATCATTCGACCCCGAGAAGCAGTCAGAACAGGATACAAAATTCTCAGCGAGGCTGCAGAAACCCCCCAAGCAAGGCTCGCATACCTTATTATTATTGCAGAAAGATGTGGCAGAAGAGAACAGTTCAGAACCTGAACGCATCAGAGCAATACCTGAAACCCCTTCAAGATAATCCAGCAGGTTATCCCCCTGGTGCACCTGCGCAGTCGCCAAGACATTGCCTGATACATCTGACAACCTCACCTCAAGACCATCCACCTCCTGATAATCCCCTTCAACAGCACATAAATAGGTATAATCATTGAACTCGATGACGGAAAATCCTCCCAGACCTGCAAAACCATCACCAGCATCGACGTAAACAAGCAAATGCTTCTCAGCAGAAACAGAGTACGCATGAAAAGATATAGCAAAAGCTATGAAAAAAAGAACCATAAGCATCTTTTTACCGCTCACTTCTTTGTCCATATATCCAACCATCTCAAGCCATTACTGTTGGCTCCCCTGATGATGAGGCACTTTCGAATTCTGCTGCATTGAAAGCAATAACGGTCGCGTCTGGAGCCGTGTTGTACCTCACCAGCGCGCCATAATGCGTACCTGCTGAAATCGGAACTTTCTGGATCCCACCATAACGTGCTGGATTAGCAGTCCCATATGTCCTGAAAAAATCAGTATAGTCTATATCGGTAGGCGGATTCCTCCTCGTCCCTCCGGACTCGATTATCTGGCCTCCGCCGACATAAACGGCAACGTGAGGAGCAGACTCAGACAACACACAACCTCCCATATTGACCGTCTCTCCTCCGCTTTTCCAGAACACCAAGTCACCCGGCCTCCCCACCCTGTTGATCTCCTCTCCAGTCGGGTTGCAGGCGACAAGCTGACCATTGCTTATGCCATAATCCCTCTGGCCTGTCGCGCCTTTACGCGTCGAAAATCCAGGTATGCCTGCGTGCTTGAAGACCCACCAAACAAAACCTGAACAATCAAAACCGGCAATGGTCGGCTTGCCGCTCCTGAACTCGTTGCCGCCCGGCTGATTGGGATAATGCACATAAGCCCCGTGGAAGAATGAATTCCGGTCTGCGACAAGCTCTTTTGTCTGGGCAGGGTCATAAGGGGTCACGCCGCCCCAAATATAAGGAAGAGTCCTGAACCTTTGTGAATAATACTCAGCCATCTGGGCTATGCATTCACCTGTCGAGCATTTGACAATACGCTCAGTCCCAAGCGGTTCTGTAGTCATGGGTCCTGCTGCAGCGCTCTCTGGCCTGCAAACCTGCACCATGGCCGGCTGGCCAGGAGCAGGCCCGACAGGCACGGACTCTGCAGGCGTCGGAGTGAGGCCCCCCAACGCAGAAAGGTCTGCCTGCTGGCAGTCCTGCACAACCTTAGGATGCGTCGAGCTTATTATCTGGCCCTCTCCGCCATACACCGCGGGACAGTTCGTCCTGTGGACATTAAGCCTGGTCAGTATCGAATCAGGGAAGAAACAGAAAGGATTCCTCCCGATCTCAGGATAATCAGGGTTGCCTGTGGCATGCCTCGGCCACTCGTTATAGATCGCAAAGTGGAGGTGTGAGCCGCCGGAATAACCGGTATTCCCGACAGTCCCTATCTGCTGGCCTTTACTCACGTGCGCGCCGTTGACTATACCTTCAGCTATGCTGTCCATGTGGACATAATGAGCGTAAAGGTTGTCGGCAATCTTTATGACAACGGTGTTGCCGAACCCGGAACAGGACTTCTGTCCCCTGCAATTGGTCGCGCAAGGCTCTTGCGCAATAGTGCACCTGCATTCAGGGGCCACACGGCACATCCAATGCACTGTCCCGCCGGCAATCGCAACAAGAGGGGTTCCTGTAGAGATACCGATATCAATGCCGTCATGATACCCTGGATTGCCGCTCAGCGTCCTCGGCCCATAACATGAAACGATGTTGTTCCAGCCGGCAGAAGACTCAGGAATGGGCCAGACAAAATCAGAGTTCCCTACCAGCGATCCCGGCGTCGGAGATGCAGAAGTCAGCCAGGCGCCGTTAGAAGATGACGTCCTTGCCTCGGCGGAGTCGGAAGGCACAGTAACCAAAGCGGTCCCCGGAGGGCACTGGATGTCTTCCTGCACAACTATCCTGCTCGGGTCAGCCATGAACTCAAAGTGCGCTGGACAGGTGTTGTCAGTGTAATCACCGCCCCACCTGAAGCCATAGCGCTTGAAAGCGTCAACCACGCACTGCGGGAGGTCAGTAACAACACCGAGCTCGCCACCCTCTGAAGAAGGCGGTGCTGCAGGTGTGCAGGGATTGGACCCTATGTTTATGTCGACAGCGATGCCGAAAGAGTTGGTTGACAGCATCTCAGGATCACTCGGCAGGCCCTCCCAGCGGTATGACTCGATGCTGAAAACATAATCCCGGGCATCACGGCAGTTGCGTATATCCCTCTGGACACAGCCGAAAGCAGGCTCAACAAGACGATGGACGCGCACAGGCTGGCTCATGAAAGAAGCATCAACAAGCTGAGACTCAACATCAAGCTGGCTCTGACCGTAAGTCCGTTTCAGGGCATCAAGGTCATAATTAAGGTCCGCTCCTATCGGCTGGCACAAAGAAGCAGAAGTCACGGCCCTACGAGTCTTGTTTATTCCGACAGCGATGTTCTGCCTGGCTATACCGACAATGGTAGTGATGCCCGCGGACGAGTTTATTATGAAATCATATAAAGTCTGAGGAAGAACAGAATCAGGGACACAAATCGTCGAAGATGCGACCGCAACAGGACTCAAAGCTGAAGCAGAAGCTCCAGGAGACGCGGCGGATGCCGAGACAGAAACGGAAACCGCAGGCGCACCAGTGAGTTCAGCGTGGATGATCTCAGCCATCCTCCTCTTGCCGGCGCCGTTCACGTGATATGAGTTGGGGTCACTTCCGAAATAAGTGGGGTTCACATCATCTGTCCCTGGAGAGACAAGCTGGCTGTATATATCCACCTTTATGTCTGCAGGATTGTCAGCAGAGAGTATCCATGCATTCAGTGCCCTGATGGTCTCAAGCTCTTCCGGCCGCCTGTTGCCCGCAGCAGACTTATAGGGGGGTATAGTCACTGCAACAACCCTCTTTCCTGCGTCTTTGGCCTGTGTGTACATCTGCCTGAGACTGCTTATTATTCCACTTGCTGGGCTGCCGACATTGTTCGTCCCGCCCATTATTATTATAGTATCCGGATTGAAAGAACTTCCCAAAACATCACCAAAATCATTCAGCATGGTTCCGACCCGCTTCCCTTCAAACGAGAACTTATCACTGCCCCCCATATCCTGGCTCGTCGAGGCGTCACCATCCTCATTCCTCATCTCAGTGCCGGTGCCGCAGAGCCCGTCAAGTATCTGGACATAGCTCTGCTTCGCGGTCAGCGAATCGCCGACAGCAGCTATCCTCGCACCGCAGCCGGTGAGTGAAGTTGTGGTGCCTGATGCTGACAGCTCAGATGCAAAGGCAGCAGAATCCGAAACCAAATCTGACCCTGGTTCGGCAGGCTCTTCAGACCAGGCAGGAGAAGACTCTGCAGATGTCGGGACAGCGCCGGTTATCGCAGCGCCTGAAGGGGATGAAGACCCAGCAGAAGCCATTGTTTCATCTATGTCATGCTCAAGGGCGGAAGAAGCTGAACTGCCCGGAGATGCTGAACCGCCTCCAGCTGCGCCCACCGCAACATCTGCAGATGACGAGGCCGGCGCAGTCGCCGCAGGCCTGGCCTGAGCAGGCCTGGTGCCTGGAGGGCAGACACCTATGCTGGCGACGCTCGCAGGCATTGTCGGATTCGGAACCGGGCTGCTGACGACCGGCGCACCAGGTATGTCAGCAATGTTAAAATCAGGAGCAGTCACACTGTACATCTGAACATCATTGCCATCAACGTCAACAACCATAAAAATCCATGGCTGGGGAACCCCTGTGCTGCTGGGAGTGCTCCTCCCGCCGCCGAGAGGACCTGAAATTATATCACGGATACCCTCAAACTCGGCCTCATTATGGACGTGTATGTGACCTGCGAAATGCGTCACAGGTATGCCTGCGGAGACAAGCGACTTCAAAGCATCGACTGTCGGACGGTGCTTTGCCAAAAACTCCTGCTCAGAACGTTCTTTAGGGTTGACAATGGCCGGTGCCTTCAGCGGGGAATGCGCGAACGTAAATACCCTGCTGACCCCTCTCGACCTCGCCTGCGCTATGTCCTGCTCAAGCCATGCGAACTGCTCGGCAGAATGCCTAAGACCCTCTGTCCCCGGCGCAAGCAGGCCTATGAAATGGACATTGTTATAATCAAATGAATAATACCTGCCATAGCCTGGGCCTGAAACCCCAAAGTTCCTGTTCTTACCCGCAAGCAGGGACCAGTACTGATCATGCTTTGCCTTGGACATCTCGGAACCCAGGCTGCCTGTTGTAAGAGTGCCGTCGTGATTACCTGAAACCGGGAAGAAAAGAATCCCGTTGCTCGTTAGAGGGCCGACAATCTCAGAATCAACCCTTGACCACATCGTGTCGATGCAGTGTTCGCAGTTCCTGTCAGATGTCCCTCCACGTATGTTTATTATGTCCCCTACTTGGATGACAAAAGAAGGCCTCAACTCGTTTATTATCTTGGGCATTATCTGCCCTATCCGGGGGTTGACACCCCCCTCCCAACCCATGTGTATGTCACCGAGCACAACAAACCTGAACCTCTGCGCTCCAGAAGATGAAGGGGAAGATGCGGAAGCAGCAGGAACATCTGAAGTGCCTGTAGGAACAGCGCATACAATACCTGATGCGAACACCAGCACCAGCAGCAGGGCTGCCAAAAACCTGATTGAATTCCCCTTTACAGAAACACATTCTTTCTCCATTATTTTTCCTGTTCTCTTCGCCATTCTCAGCTCTCAATCTCATCAGAGAGAGGAGATTCTGCCTCTCCCTCAACAGCAGTAATATCAGACACATCTGCTGAAGAGTCATCGTCACCAAGTGTTGTCGTCTCTCCTGTGCTGAAGAACTGCTTCAAAAACTGCTCCATCCCCACAAGCAAAGCTGTCCCGTGGCCGCCGGCCGCACGATCAGCCATCGTAAACGCAAACCTGTTGTTGGAGGCTCCTGAAAAGCACTCGTCCATGTTCCCTCCGCTGACCTGCGTCGATGGGCAGGCCATAGCATCATTGATTCCTATAGCGGCCCTCTGTTCCTGCCTTGTCCCGCCCATGTTGGCATATACCGCCAAAAACTTGGTCCCGGCACCAAGCTTATCATTCAGTGAAGTGCCTAAAACAGCATTAGAGCACGTATCGAACTGCCCGACTGCAAAAATGCCCGCCACATCCCTCGCGGCCTTGTGTATTCCCGCGCCGCTGGAGCAGCCTGCACCGCTATGGCCCACGAAGCTCACAGAAGATATTGAAACACCCGAGGGAAGGTTCGAGCGTACCAGCTCGACGAAACGTCCGGGGTTAAACTCGCCACCCCACAATGAACCGCCGCAAGCCGAATCAGCAACACCCATGTAGTTGGCAGCGCCCCTGACCTGCGAAGGAGCAGCAAGTATGACGGGAACAGACTGCCTCAGCTGGATCAGCCGCTTGACAAGAGGGATGATGTCTGTAGAGAGGCCGTCACCGAAATTCCTGTGGACTGTCGCATGTGTCTGCCTCATGCAGCCGTGAAGGTATACTATAAGAGGGTATGATCCTGCACAGCTGGCCTCGGCAGGAACCCAGACGCGGCCGCCGCCCGGCGGGAAGAACCCTGACTCTGACTCATAAGTGAAATCACGCGTGAAGTCCTGCCCTGTCGTGCAGACCGGCCCTGCAGGCTGAGGCGGAACCTCTGCCGCCGCAACACCCATGGGCGCTGCAGCTGCAAGGGCAACACCTCTTGCGAAAGCAGCAGTCGGGACATTCCCTATGAAATCAGCCGACGGGTAAGAAGCCACCCTTGCCACAAGGTTCGAGACAAAAAGGTCCCTCAACGAATCCTTTGCGGTTGACGAATCGACAAAACAAGGCTCGCCTGACTCGGAATTCCACCTGTTGAAACCATAATACGTGCCGCAGGCGCTTGTCTGGGTTATCCCTCCAGCGGCCTGCATATCATACACTGCCTGGTACACAGCCATCTTGGCAGCGACATCAAGGAACAGCAAAGCCTTCTCCCCCTCCTGTATCCTGTTTATCAGCTCGAAAGAGTTCTCTCCTATCTCCTTGTCCACGGCAGTCTTCGCGGAAAGGCGAACGTAACCATACGTAAGTATTATTATCGTCAGCACAACTATCACTATGTTGAAGATGAAAGCCTTCCTGCTCCGGAGCATCCTGTTGCTTCTCAAACAAACACCCCTGAAAACACACAACCATTCATCATAAACACCTCGCATCACAAATCAATCTTTCCCGTAAACATCCAACAAGCGGTCCATATCATAGACCGCATGGATTATTATGGGGTCGTCCCTGGGATCCACAGGGGATATGTATGTCTGGTAAGACGAGTTCGGCAGCGAAGGGAGCCTGTCAAGTATGTTCCGCACATCAGCGGTCATAAACAGGAAATTCCCTCCAATCTCAATAGTCAGGCACTTATCGCTGAACTCGTGGTAATCAAAAGCATTTCCTGTAATCGCGAAACTGTAGCACTTATCATCATCAAAATAAGCGTCTACAAAACGGTCAGTTATGTCCATCAATGCGTCACGCATAGGATTCTTCGTGCCGTGGAAAAAAGAGGTCGTGAAGTCCTCAATCTCCTCCCATGCGGACCTGTCGCGCTCACGCTCAAAGGTCTGGTTGTAGTCATAAAGGGCTATTAGCTCAGCGACAGTCATATCTGTATTGCCGACAGACACGGGCTTCCTGAGGTAAACCTGGGCAAGGTAGTTCCCGTAGGATATGTCTTGCGCATCCTCAAGCGCCTGAAGCCTGGCATCAGCAGTATACGCATAAAATATCGCAAAAACTATCACGACGAGCACGAAGACTATGTAGGCCCAAAAGTCCACTATGATATCGGTGATAAAGGCACGCCTGCCAAGACCTGAGCCTGACGTTCCGAATCCTCTCCATGAAATGCGCCTTACCATCTCACCATCCTAAACAAAGGAAAATGCCAGCACAAAACAAAAGTCCTGTGCCGGCACTCCTGGGTTTTGTTCTGAAAATATCCTGTGAACCTGAACAGGCATCTGAACATGAAACTGAAACCGCGTCCATCACCATTCACCTCCTCGCCCTCGCCGACCTGGGCTGGACAACCTGGAAATGCACCTCGCCTGAAGTGAGGCTGCCATCAGGCCTCCTGAGGATCACCGGAAATTTCCTATTATACTCAGCGACACCGCCAATCCCTGCAATGTTCCAGTTAAGCAGAGGCTCCCAGTTGTCATACCACTGCTTGTTGTAATAGACCGCCCTGAAAAGCGATGCGTCCCCCATCAGGAACATCCCCTTGCCGACAGATATCCTTGCGGAGATAAGGTTGTTCGCGGGATAGAAAAGGCTGTTGTCAAGCTCGAAGCTGTCAAGATTCTGGACATCTATTATCTCGGGATAGTTCCTTCCGGTCACAGGGTCAAAATATCCGATGCCGCCAGCGCCGTACAAAAGTCCGTCGATAAGCACCTCTGACTGGGTGTCTGTCACATTAAACTTGTTATTGAGGAACATCCTCAGGAGTATCACGCATACAATCATCATTATCACAAGGAACATTATCCTGGGTATCATCACCAGGAAATTGAATGACATTATCCCCTTCCTGTTCTTCGAAACAAAAACATCCATCCTAAAATACCCCCCTTGAAGGCTCATTTGCCGCCCTCCTGATTATGCATCCTTTCCTGACGGCACGCAAAGCAACCTCAGCACGCTGGATAGTCCTCACACCACTGGGCCTCTCTCCGTTTATCTCCAATGAATAATCCCCCCTGGTTATACCTGAACCTGAAGGGAACGCAAAACCACCCATCTCAAGAAGCTCGTAATCAAGACCTACACCGCCAGTGTAAAGGACATAATGGTTAGGGATGAGCTGTATTACATCACCGAACTGAAGGGTGCCACCAAGCTGGGAGACGATAACAGAATCCCAGCAGTTCTCGCCGCGGTCCTGACCCCAGACAGCATTATTGAATATCACATCACCATCAGCATCATAGCCAGAAATCGCGCCGCGAGTGCCTGCAATGACCGGCATCGTGAGAGGATGTGTCGTGTACTTATGGGTGCTGCCCAAAGCGCAAGTGAACATCTGTACAAGATAAGTGGCGCAGTCAGCACACAGATACCTTCCTGAAAAACGGTCGACAACCTTCTCCTGATAGACACGCCTCAACTCCTCCCTGCACTCGGCTGTCTGGCTGTCACCTGAAGCCGGATTGCATATCGACGGAAGAGGGTCTGAAGGGTAATATCTCTTCAACGTCTGCATAACCCAATTAGGGAGTCCATTGTTAGAACACTGCAGACTTCCGCGCGCGGTCCTGCCTCCCTTCACGTAAACCGCACCGTCAGCAAGGCTCTGCTGGGCCCAGTAAGCGGCCACAGACTTCAGCCTGTTCATGCCCTGCTCAAGAGACAGCCCGCTCTCGCTGCAGACAGAGAACATCCTTGCAGGAGCGGTGCTGCCCGAACCTGTAAGGGCATCAGGAGGAGTGCCAGAAACTCTGACGCCGGAAGCTCCAGCCCCTGCAGCGCCTCCCGCAGGATAACCCCCTTCGGGAGGAGCAGTGAAACTCAGAGTGGCGCCATGTACATAAGGTGCCTCAGGCTGGCTGTAATAGCGGGACAAAGCCCTGTAGACCGCCTCCGAGAACTTCTCGACATCCACCTGCTCGTCGGCAAAATCAGATATGTCCAGGAAGACCATCACCTGGCCCTCAGAAGACTTCTCAGCAAAGACCCTCAAAGGAGAATCATCGTCAACAGACCCCACATAGACAGGCATTATCTGGTTGTAGTACACCACCGTCTCAGGAGTAAGAAGGTCATTTATCAGAAAACACGCGAGCTTCCTGTGCTTCATGGTATTGCTATCAACAGGGATGTAGGCGACAAGGCTGCCAGGATCCCTGTCCTCGCCAGCATCACCAATGACAATCACTATCTTCGCATCATCGGGAACCGCACTTATCATGGAACCAGAACCAGTAGAACCTGAAGAGCCCGAGCCGCCCATCTGGAAATTGCGGTACCTTGAAGAGAGAACCTGCACAATCCGGTTCGTAGGCAGCTCGGCATTCGAATAGTCTGACTGGGAGGGAAGGACCTTCATGAGAAATACCTTGTCGGACTGCAAAGAGCCCCCTGTCGTGTTAACCACGGGGCAGACCAGCTGGAGAGGGTTGGTGGTGTTGGAGTCGAAAGTCACCTGCCTGCCGGTCTTGAAGAAAGTGAGCCCCGGCTTCTTGATCTCACCCCGGGCATACCTCAAAAAACTCAGCATCCTCTCTGTGAAGTTCTGCCCCTCTGCATGATATTCTGTCCTCTCAACAGGAACGTCCGCACCAACCGTGTCAAGGCTGCTGTCAGAAAGAAACCAATAATACATGTGAAGGTTCTGGCCTCTCTCCTTTATGTCAACGAGGGAATTCTCAAAAGTGAACTCCATAGGCACAGGAAACGGTATGGGTGTGTATGTGTGCCTCAATGTCCCCGGCGCATAATATACTGCGGTAGTAATCATGGCCAGGTCAATAGACGTGAAGCGCTTCTCAAAACCGAGGTCGGTCGCAACATTGTTTATGTACTGAAAAAGAGCAAGAGCGACAACAAAGACCATGATAAGCTGGAACATCAAGAAATATACCTCATGCATGATATTGGCCTTCCTAGAACTAAATGGCCTAATGGCTAGCCTACCTCTTTTTTTCTGAACAAAACCCATCAGGAAGGCATAAAGAACAGGCATTTATAATATTTTTGGTCAAAAACCGACGATAAAAGCTCAAGGCTCGGTTATAGGGGGCCGCCCCGCATCCGCCGCTGTAGGCGTGCCCCGCCCCGCACCCGCTGCGGTAAGCGCGCCAGGAAGAACACCCGGACTCGACTCCTCAGTCACCTCCTCAACAGGCTCTTCAGCCCTGAAGTTCTCAAGATTCTCAATCATTATCTTGCAGTCTGTCGTTACAGCAGGATAAACACGCTCCAGATCAGAAGTCGGAATCATGTCAATAATCAGCTGGAACTTTTCCCTGCCGGCAAGGGGGAACTTCATTACGACCAGCGTGTAACGCACGTTGTGGTTATTCTGAAGCCAGCAGGACTCGCTCCTTATCACCATATCACACAGGCCTGATCTCCTGCCATTGGGAAGAGTAACCCACACCCTGCACTCGGGATCACCCGTAATCAACTGAAGACCGTACTCACCATCCTCATCAGCTGAGATAGGATAGTAAAACTGGTCAAACCCTGCATTAACAGCAACCTTCCTGCAGGTGGCTCCAGTCTCCTGGCAGTCATTGCCATCGACGTCTCCGCCGCCGTTGCAGAGGCACAGGCAGGGCCCTTTCCCGCACGCACCAGGCTTTATGACATCATCATCATGGCCGCAGGACTCCTCAATACAATTACCACCCAGTTTGCACTTGAAGTCATTGTCAGCCGCCCGCACATCATCTGCATTGAACCCAACGATAGACCAGTCCTCACTCACATACTCCGCCCTGATGTAGCAGGACTCATTCAGGTTCCGCGGATTGTCAAAAGCGAGCACGGTCTTGTGGAGCAGGTCCAAAGTCCGGACGCTTCCGCTGTCAGGCGGGCCAGAAAAAATCATCATCAGGCTTATGAAGAGACCGACAGTCGCGAGGACGATCACGACAGCGATTATAAGGCCTATAATCTGCTGCAGTGACAGCTCTGTCTGCGCCTTCCTAGAAGGAAAAAACCTCATTTTTCAATATCCCTCTTTTTATCTGCAACCGCAGGGGTTCTTCGCCCTCAACGCTGAAAAATCCGAACCTGAACAATAGTCAGACATGCTACACGAACCAGGACAGCTATCACAGCGTAAGAACCTGTTCTTGTCACAGCCACTAAACCAGGAAACGCACCGCCCTATTCCGCAGGGGTCATGATAGCAGATGAGATCAGTGGTATAATCACTGCATTCATCTATCCTGGTACAATCAACGGTCACACCCCTGGACGCAAGCGTCGGAACTCCATACGCATCAGCAGCAGTCGGTGCAGGCTCCTCGAAAGGTATGCACCTGCACTCACTGGATGTGCCCGGAGTCCCGCAGGTAAAGTGGCCGCTGCTTCCGCCGCACTCGGTAAGGGATGCCCGTGCATCACACTCCTCGCCAGGATCAACAACCCCGTTGCCGCACAAAGATTCTCCCCCCTCTGTCCCGTAGCTCTTCAGCCTGATCGGGCTCACCTTGCCGATTGGCCCCTGACAGCAGGTGCCGAAATTATCAGTTCTCTTTGCATTCTCTATGCCTGCCCTGTAAGACTCATCATCAACGCAATTCCAGCCATCAGGCGGGCACATCTCGCTGTTCTCCTTCTTAGAGACATAGACCGAAGGGCAATGCCCTGTCGTGAAGAAACAGGCGCACCTCTGGATGTCAGAATTGCAGAGGGGCACAGCACCCGCGGCAGTTCCGCCGACCTTCTTATATAAAACATAATAACCGACAATGAAAAGAAGTATTATGCCCAAGGCTATGGCTATGAAATAAGAAACCTCCATCTTGGCCTTTCTCGAGCGTCTGAACATGTTCACATCAGGCAGCAGACACCGCCGCAATCATCATACTTCTCGTAGTTCTCGTCATAAGAGCCGCCACGGCTTTCGCAGTCCTCCTTACCGTAACCGCACTCATTGTTCGTGCCGGGAACAAGGCACTTATTGCCTGAGAACTGGGCAGACGTTTCAGTGGTCTTGGAGCCGAAGAACTTGACCTTGCCTGTAAAGACAAGCACGAGAACAACAAGTATTATCAGCACAATCACCGCAACAACAATCATATTAAGGCTCATGCCCTGGGCTTTCCTATCCATCTTGAAACCTCCTAAGTGAAATCTTCCTTCACGCAGCAACGGCCCGTCTTTGTCACATCACCATCCTTGAAGCTGCAGGGAGTGTAACTTTTGGTATAACCCGGCTGACACTCCCCCCTCGGGTCGTTTGCGCTGCACTCCTCCCTCGGGCAGCCGACAGCCTCTGACAGGTTCCTGCTCTTGCCCCACAGAAGGTAAATCATGATGACGAGCACCGTAAGACCTATCACAATGGCTATTATCACAGGGACAGACATGTCGCCTTTCCTTGACCTCATCCTGCTGAACATATCAAATGCCTCGAATCACGTGGACGCGCCTGACTGCGCAGGAGTGCCTCCAACAGAACCTGCTCCAGAGGTCTGAGAGGGTGTCGGAGCCTTGGCAGGCGCATCAAAGAAAGGAACACAGCACTTGGTCTTTCCGTCCTGGTTCTCAGCGCAACTGGTCGCGAGATGCGACACTTCCTGAGAAGTGCATACCTCCCTGCAGACACCTCCCTTGGCATCGCAATTTGTGGTCGCCTTGCTGAACAGCTTTGTCTTGCCTGTGAAGACAAAGATAAGAACCACCATTATGACGAGCGCTATCACAACAACAACAACGACATTAAGGCTCATGCCCTGAGCCTTCCTGCCTGAAGAAGGAAAAAAAGGAAAAGACATCCTAATGCCTCTTCACTCAGACGCCGACACAGCAGACCGGCCGGTCAGTGTCAAGATCCTTTGAACCAGACCTGTAGCAAGGCTCATTGCTCACCTTGTAATAAGGCCCCATGCCCTGCGGGCCTGTGCAGTCAGCCTCTGTAGCGACGCACGTGCCCTTGCACTGGTCAATACCCCTTGCGGTTGTGCCCATCCTGCCGATGAAAATGACGGCAAGTATTACAAGAACCAGCAAGGCGATAGCTGCAATAATTATGACATTCATAGACATGCCCTGGGCTTTCCTAGACATAGCAGTCACCTCTTGATTTTGCATATAATGATGATACAGGCATCCCAGACAGCAGTATATATAAAGTTTTCTATGAAAACAAAAGCCAGGAAAAGCCAAGACAAAGAAAGCCAAGACGCCCCAAAAAAAAGAATCAGCAGGCGTTGTTGCAGGAACTTGGACCTGCAAACTCAACATCATCCTCAATGTCCTCAAAAGTCTCATAATAAAGGTCCACAAGCTCAGCATACTCCTCGTCAACATCCTTGCGCTCTGAACGGTAGCTGGGAGCAATGCTGCAATACCTCCTGCAGATGTCCTCCCCCCAACTGACATAAGCGGCCTTTGCGTTGTTGATTATCGCCCGCTCTGTGGAAGTTATGTCCGAAACAGGGAAAGCACCCTCTTTCTTGCATGCAAGATAGAGCTGGAAATGACGGATAGCATCCTCAGGCGAGTAAAGCTCATTAGGCACACCAGGCCTGCGCTCCCTCAAGGCATACATCCGGATGGTCTCGTTGAACTCTGAAATCGGCTTTGTCCTGTCAGAATCAGTGCACTTGCTCGGACCCAGGGCATCAAAACTGCCCTTTGTCCTGAAAAGGGTCTTTGCGCCAGGTATGATTATCGCTGCAGCTAGGATGAGCCCAAGTATCAGGGCAATCAAAGTCATCACAGTCATCTTTCCGTATCTTCCGCTGAAAAACCTGACCGACCTAACCACCACCCCTCATCGAGCTGAAAAGATTGCTGAGCAGGCCCCCGCTCTTCTGCGAAGCGCCCACAGCTATAAGAATCAGAATTATGAGAAAAACCACAAATATTATTATCCAATGAATCTGGACATCAAAAGCCTTCTTTCCGAACTTAAGCCTCATTTAAGCACCTCAAAGAAAATATATGCGAGAGATATATAAAATTAACTGAACAATCTTCTGTTCACTTGAACCTCTCGTCAAGCTGGCTCACAGGAAGGGAATCACAGCCGAACTCACGGAGGCGGTCAGCATCATACTCAGATATTACCACCTGCGCGTCCCAGTCAGCGCCGGAAGATGCCCATCCGCCGCCCACGCCTTCTCCGGTGCTTGCTGCACCTATGGCTGCGCCTGCAGCAGCGCTTCCTGTGATTATCAACGCGGCTACTGGAGCTCCTGCGCCAAAAGTCCCTACTGCAACAGCAGCACCTATTATGCCTCCCACAACAGCGATGCCGAGACCTAAAAGCCCCCCTTCCAGCCGCGACCAATAGCTCTGCTTGTAATATGTGAACATGATGGCATAGCGCTTGCTGCCGTCAAAATAGTTCTGGTCCATCGAGCTCCTCGCCCGGTCCACAACCTCATCATTGGTCCTGACACCAGTCATGAACTCCTGATATGAGACACGCTTCTTCTCAACATAATAAGGGGACTTCTCCACCATGAGGAAGCTCGGAAGCCCTGTCAGCCTCACTGAACGGTCCTCGAACTGGAACACAGAGCACACGACGCAGAACTTCTCATCCTCAGCCCTGAAGAGCTTCAGCTTCCCCCTGCCGAAATCATCCCAGCACTGCGCAAGAAGATTCGCTATCTCGCGGCGCACCTGGTTGTCACCCTCATCCTCAATAGTCACATACTTCGCAGGACAGTTGATGTCAGAAGAGCTTGAAGTCGCCTCATCATTGAAGGGGATGTCAGGCAGGCTGTTTATCCTCGCATAAGCAATCACAGAAGCCTTGCACCTGCTGCTCCTCGCCTCCTCCTCGCCGGCATCAGATATCCCCTTGAACAGGACTATGAGCAGGATTATCAGAATGACCACTATTATTACTGCGATGAGAGCCATCAAAGAGCCTGACATCGCCTTTCTCGAACCGGACATGTTATTTGAAACCATCCAACCACAAACTCCAGTTTATCATTCTAGTTTATCATCTTAGTGCAGTAGTCATACACCGGCGCCTCACTGGCCCAACCCAACGGGGTGACCGAATAAATTGTCCGAGCAACATCACCGGCAGTAACATCCCTTGTCTCGCTAAGCCTCTCCTCAGGAATAACAATAACCTGCTGGCTTATCTGCGCGCCATCAGAAATGCTAATTATGCCCAGACCCACTGCTGCGCCGTAAGTGACAGCACCCAAAGTAAGCACTCCTCCTATGACTGAAAAAGCCTGCTCCCACCTGCCCGGCTCCCACTTCTCCACACGCCATACAACCACATACTTGTCATCCATGTTGAATTTTGACTCGGGAGTGTGCTGCTGAGCAATGAGGTCACGGAGATCATCCTCAGAAGGGCGCTTGCTGGTGACAAACTCATAAAGGGATGTCTTCAGCCCGGGAAGCTTGTGCGCAGCAATCCAGTACTGAAAACCCTTCAAATCATACCTCTGCTCCCTGGCAGCCTCGATGATGGTCGGATCAAAGACAATATCAGAGCACACCATGCAGAAATGCTCATTGACGTTGGAGCTTGCCCTGAAAGGATCCAGCTTGCCGGCGCCGACCTTCGCCCAGCAGGACTTCATCTCCTCAGCAATCATCGTCTTGAGAAGGTTGTCATCTATCCTCCTGTATTTCTCGACATCCTCATATGTTATCTTCAGGAATTTCCTCGGACAATCAAAAGCGACCGGAAAATCAAGGGCACCCAGGGATTTCCGGCGCGCCCTGCCTATCTGGTGGTTCGCGAATATGCTCATCTGGCATTTCTCATCATCATCAATATCCTTGCTCTTGGAATGCATCTGGTAACCTATTATGAGTATCAGAAGCCCCACCACAAGAGTGATGATTATCGCAAGCAGAACATTAAAGTCCCCTTTCTTAGAGCGGAAAAGCCTCATACAAGTATTCCTCCCATAGCCCTCATTATCACTATCACCAGGAAAAGTATCCCTACCAAAGTGCAGATGAGGATAACCCAAAATTTCGTGTCACCTTTCTTGTCCATAAACATCACCTTATCTCGCACAAACAAAATCACTCACAGATGAATACCTTCAGAGTGAGCAGGCCCCTGCTGCTCGGCAGGAAAAAAGACTCTGACTCGCCGGGCTGGTCCCTGTCTGCTGTGCAGCCCGCGCTGGTGAAATATATTATCTGCTCGTCAAGCCTCTTCGAGGTGCCTGCAGTCACGTAATAGCGGACCTTCCAGGCGTCCAATGTCTGGTTCAGTATCTTGCCGATCGTGCTGTTGACATAATCGCATGAACGCCTGCCATCATCACATGTTATAGTCCCGCCGGCCTCCGGCCACTCTGCGCAGTCGATGAGCAGGTCCTTTACCGCAGTGCCCCTGCACGAGTCAGTCGTAGAGGACATCAGGGCAAGGCCCATGTTCGAGGCCATCTGCGTCCTGGAAAAGGTCTGCCTGACCTCAGGAGACTTCTTCAGAACAACGAACTTGACCGCGAAGAGCACGCCGACTATCAGCAGTATGACCACTATCATCAGGCCCATGATCTCCATCTGGGCTTTCTGGTTCTTCTTTCTGTTCCTGTTCATTTTATTCTCAACTATATGTTGTGACCTCAAGCACGCCGAAGTAATACTTGTCCGATGTGGTATTGAACAGCATAATCGGGATGTTTGTGACGGGTGCGGAAGTGAAGTTGGCCTTGCGGTTGTCATACAGCACCCACTCCCCGCCTGACGGATAGAGCTTTATGAGCCTGATAGTGGTGGTGCCGAACTCGCGCGAATAGAGATTTATACCTTCAGGGGTGCTGGCCACCTTCGACAGCCCGATGAGCTTGTAGAGGTCGAAGCAGCTCGCCTTCACCACATTCGACTCTGTGCACTGGGCCTCAGGAAGGAATGATATGACCTGCGAGAGCTCGACAGCCCTCAGCTCATATGCCTCTGTTATCTCGCGAGAGACTGTCGCGCGCTGGAGATTCATGTAAAATATCGCGCCGACCACCAGCAGCACGAAAAATATGAACATTATCGCGATGGTCTCGCCCATCTTTATCTGGGCTTTCCTGTTCACCTTTTCGCATATCCTTCCAAATGCCATTTTAAGCGCCATTTTCATCCCAAATACATCAGTATATCAGCGGGCAGGACTGCAGCTGCATGTTGGTATTCTTGTTCTTCAGGTTGGTCTTCACCTCACCGATAAGACCATAATCAGGAGGGTATGCCTTTGTCGCGTCAATAAGCTCCTTGATGTCGGGGTTGTCCTTGTAGAAACCCTCGCAGTTCGTCGACTTGAAGACAGGGGCAATCTCATTCAGCTTCTCGAAATAGACCTTCGCCACCATGTTCAGGCGCTGGTAGGCGCGGGTCATTATGCACTCATAATCCTCTGCCTTATCAGAGAATATCGCACCGTAAAGCACCTCATCCTCGATGAAAGTGTGCTTGGGCCCCTGCGTGTTGAAGCTTCCAGGGTTTGAGGTGGACCTGACAAGGAACTGAAGCTGGCGGTTGACGGTATCAACAGTCAGCCCGGATACCTCTGCCTGCGCAAACTGCTCAGGGATGTTGAACATCGTGCCGACATTGACGAAAATGAAGCGTACAAACCTGTCGCCCTCATCGCGCACCAGACCTGCGTTGTAATCTCCGATAGAGTACATCCGCTTGTTCAGCTTCTGGGGAAGGGAATCGAAGATGCCCTTCACCTCCCCGTCATCAGCGCTCTGGCCAATCACCACATACCTGACATAAGGCGTGGTCATGTACAGGAAGCTGGTGACCTTGAAAGGCACGTTCCAGTCCAGTGTCCAGGTTATAATCCTGTCACCCTCAATGTTCCCGGGAGCGAAAAGGATACGGTTGCCCAGCCTCTGGCTCGCAGGCCCTATGTAATAATCATTGCACGTGAACCTTATCTCAAGATCAGGTGTCGGTATCTCCTGGACAGTGCCTGAAGACACCTTCGCTCCGACGAGAATCGTGTTGAGCTGCTGCGAAACCTTTCCCGCAAACTTAGCCTCGGAAGCCGAGCGCTGCTTGATGACTATGAACGTGAAAAAAGCCAGTATCACTGCACCGACTATGAGTATGAATATCCAGTTCAGCTGGCTCTCCGCCTCCTGGGCGCGCTTACCCAGCCTCCTTCCCGGAAACCTGAACTTCTTGCACCTACCCATACTTCGATACCTCAACCTTGTCGCCAAGCCCCTTCAGCTGCATCTTTATCTTATTGTTCACGACATCAAAGCAGATGAAAGGCTGGCCTGAGTAAGGCTCGCCCGCATTGCTGATGACGATGGTCCCGACGTCAAAACTATCGCTGCCGTCGGGGATGAGGAACACATTGTCCCTGCCAGTCTTCCAGCCTGAACACGCTATGGGCTGGTGAAGGACACTGTCCAGCTGAGAGTCGCCCGTGCTTCCGCTGCCGCAGAACACGCTGCTGCCGGCATCAGATGCCCTGCCCTTGTCCACAAAACACACCATCTCATACTTTCCCGGGATGTCAATATCAGGCCTCTTTATCGAACCATAATCAGACACAATCGACTTGACAGAGTTCTCAAGGCCTGTCCTCAGCGTTATGTACTCCACTTCCTCGCCACGCTGGGTGAATCCCTTTATGGCAGAATAGCCGTAGGCCACTATAAGGCCCACGACGACAATCGCTATTATGTAGATGAACACCTGACCAGCGATCTGAGCCCTCTTACCTGATATGATATCCATCATGAACACCCCGTGCATCTTTTCATCTCAACCATAATCAATCACTCACCAATCACTCACCAATCA
>JAFGJH010000003.1 GCA_016929255.1 Candidatus Woesearchaeota archaeon | reverse complement strand
GCAGAAACCTGCTTCATCTCCAGCAATACGCGCTCAGGCGTGAGCCTTCTGCAGTAAGATATTTATGTCTCTGCAGGCAAAGCACCACTAGCAGCGCAGCAGCTGCCGCAATTAGCCGCGGGCAGCCGCAAGTTGTATTGTGCAGCGTGGCGCTGGCCAGTCCTGGCAAGGTGACAGGAAAAATTTTTATACTGCAGATGCAGATTCTCAGGAATGGTCCTGAAAGAGTTCCGTGTCACCCTCAATGATATCAAGGAGAAGGTCCTTGTCGCTTCTCAGCAGAAGGGCGACCTCAAGAAGGCCATCACTTCAGGGAACTATATCTATGACTACAAGCTGAACAAGGTCAAGTACCTGACAGACCGCATAAAGAAGAGTGCTGATGACCTCGTCGTCATCATCGGGAAGATGCATAAGCAGAACAGGAACCCGCGCCTCAATGACCTCCTGTCGAGGGTGATGGTCAATGCTAAGTTTGTCAGGGAGCAGTACCTTGAGCCTCAGAAGCTCCTCCCTATCATAGAGACTGTCGAGCGCGACCTGAAGGAGATAGAGAAGGTTGAGGAGCTGGAGAAGGAGATCAAGGATTTCGAGAAGGAGGCTGCCGCCGCCCCTGCGCCCAGGTCAGCGAAGGGCGGCGTGAGGATGGACTTCACACTCCCAGCCTTGCCCGAGGAGATTGCAGAGAACATACAGGCTGATGTCGACGAGCTCCAGAGGTGCTTTGGCTCCGGCTGCTACCGCAGCGCAATCATCCTGTGCGGCAGGATTATAGAGACAGCTCTCCATCGTAAGTATTTTGAGGTCACGGGCAATGACGCTCTTGAGAAGGAACCGGGCATCGGGCTGGGCAAGCTCGTCGCGAGGATGTCTGAGAAGAGCATAAGGCTCGACCCGGGGCTTCCCCAGCAGATCCATTTCATCAACCAGGTGCGTATATTCTCTGTCCACACAAAGCAGGAGGCTTTCACCCCGTCGCAGAACCAGGCGCAGGCCACGATGCTCTACACGATGGATGTGTTAGGCAAGCTCTTCTCTTCAGAATAATCTTTGCCGCATCTTTTGGCAGTGCCGCCGCGACGTGCGTGGCAGCTGCCGCCGCAGTATGGCAAATAGGTGCTGCCGCAGGCCAGAAATCAGACAGTCTCAGTTAGAGTGCCATTTCTTCAGCGCGTACCTGAACATCATGGGAGATATCAGCGTCGTGAATATCGCCATCATTATCAGCGATGAGAACAGGCTATCTGATATCAGCGCCTTGGTGAGCGCCAGCGACGCTATCACGAGCTCGACGTCCCCTTTCGGGGTCACGCCCCAGCCTACAGTGAAGCCTTCAAGCCATGTCCCTCCCTTGTGGAGCTTGACGCCTATCATCGAGCCGACAACAGTGCCGACGACAGCTATCAGGACGAGCAATGCTATCGTGCCGCTGCTGTGGATTATGCTGGTGAGGTCTGTGTTTATGCCGACCCATGCGAAGAAGATAGGGACCAGGAAGCCGAACGATGCTATGTGTATTGCCTTGGCTATGTTGTGCTCCTCCCAAGGCTTCTTGTTCTTGCCTGTGAGCAGCACCTCCCTGACGATGATGCCTGCGAACAGCGCTCCTATGATAGCACCCAGGCCGAGGTAAAATGTGACGAGCGCGAGGATGAGCGTCACCACTACCGCTCCTGTGAACAGGTATGTTATGGATTTCTCCTGCGCAAAGAGGTGCATGAGCACAGGTATTATCACGTAACGGAACGCGACTATCGCCGCGACAAAGATGCTGATGTCGAGCAGGACCTTTGCGGACGATGCCTGGCCTATTGACGCGTGTATGAGCGTGAGCACGATGCTGATGAGCACCAGCTCGAAGACGTCGTCGACAGCTCCTGCTGTGATGACCAGCTTGGCTATCTTGCTCTTGAGCAGTTTCAGCTCTTCGAGGACTGCGACAGAGACCGACTGCGAAGAGACTGCAAGGCATATTCCTACTATGACTGAGGACGCGATGCCGAATCCGAGGTGCCAGAACAGCAGGAACCCGCCGATGAGAGGCAGCGCTGTGTTGAACAGTGATATGAGCGCGGATTCCCTGAAATACCTCTTGAATGAGTACATGTCTATCTGCAGGCCCACGAAGAAGAAAAGGAGCAGTATGCCGAGGTCTGCGAGGAATGATATGAGCTCCGCGTTCTTTCCTGCCAGCAGGTATTGCTTGATGTATGGTATGCCCAGGACAATGCCTGCGAACAACTGGCCCACGACGCGGGGTACCCTGAAGTAGCGTGCGACCTCGCCGAAAAAATATGCCAGCAGTATTATTATGAGCAGAGACAGCAACGGGTCCATTCCGCACCTCTTTTTAAAGAATCTTGGTTTTGTAGTTTTGCACTATTTAAAAGTATTGGTGATTGGGCCTTATTGAAAAGGTGGGCAGCATCCACCCGTGAGGCGATGCCGCAAGTATACTCGCGGGCGTTGTTGGGGTTGCCTCCGAGCGGAGCGAGCGAGGTGCCAAACGGACCGAAGGGAGTTTGAGCAGCCCCTGCGGGGAAACAGCCCTATCGGAAACAACTACGCTCGCCGAACCTGATGCTGCCCGAGCCGGAGGCGAGCTTTTCAATAAGGCCGGTGATTGAGCGAATTGGTGAAAAGTTATTTAAGCAAGGTATGTGCGGATGATTCAAGGGTCGTTACTGCAGGCGCTTTTGGGTGCTGCCCGCATCAGATGTGGAAAGATGTCTGTTTTGAAGGATGATTTTCTGGAAGAGGAATCTGGCGGCGGTGCCAGGGGTAAGGAGTCTATGGCTCTTTACCTGCTTGAGATGAGAGGCGCAAGGCTTCTTGGCTCTGAAGAGGAGAAGGGATTGGCTTATGGTCTCAGAGATGCGCGCAGGGAGCTTGAGGACATCGTGTACACCACACCCATGTCGCGGGCCATGCTTATCGGCCAGGCAAGGGAGGTCATGGCAGGTAAGGTCGGCTTGTCTTGCCTCCTGTCAGGCACATATGCTGATGAAAGGATGGATACAGGCAATCTCCCGAAGGGTCTTGGCGCTTTCGTCTCGCGCTTGAGGGCAGGAAGGGGTGCCGAATCGATAAGGGCATCGGTCGGGGGTCTTTACCTTGATGGCAGGCTGATGGATTACGTTGTGGATGTTGTCCGTTCCAGGCTTGAAGAGTATGCTGACGCTGCTGAATGTTATACTGAACTGGTGCTGCTCTGCAGATCAGAGGGCAAGGCAGCTCCGAGGAAGCCGCATCATATTGCACGCATGCAGGATGAGCTCGGGGTCAGGCACCATCTTGCTGTCTCAAGGATGGAGAAGCTTGATTCTGCGGTGAAGAAAAAGAAGTATTTTGCTGACAGGCTCGCTGTGCATAACCTGAGGCTGGTCGTCAGCATTGCCAAGAGGTTCTCTGCTCAGGGGATGGAGCTCGCTGACCTGGTGCAGGAGGGGAATATCGGCCTGATGAAGGCTGTAGAGAAGTTCGACCCTGACATGGGGTACAGGTTCTCGACGTATGCGAGCTGGTGGATACGGCAGGCGGTCACGAGGGCCATCGCTGACACCGGAAGGACCATCAGGATTCCTGTGCACACGTCTGACCTGATAAGGAAGGTGTCGCGCGCGGCAATCAGGTACATGCGTGAGAACTGCGTCGACAGCGTCTCTTCAGAGGAGCTTGCTGCATACACCGGCCTGCCGGTCAGGAAGGTGGAGATGGTTAGGGAGTTCGCTTCTCTTAACAGCATAGTCTACCTGAATGCTGCTGTGAAATCAGAAAGTGAGAGCCCAGACCTCATCTCAATGGTCGCTGATGAGATGTCTCCTTCGCCAGAGGATGCTGTGTTGATGGTCGACATTCAGGATTCTGTGCGGGCAGCCCTTGATAGGATGGGAAATGAGCGCCAGAAGAACATTATTGTGCGGAGGTTCGGCATTGGAGATGGTCACGGCCGCACCCTTGAAGAGGTCGGGCGGGAGTTCTGCATCACGCGGGAGAGGGTGCGTCAGATTGAGGGCCAGGTCCTGAAGCGGTTGAAGAACAGGTCATACGGCCTGGTTGACGGAATCGTGCTTGACAATGAAGCCAGGATAGTCATACTCTGAACGGCGGTAATCCTTACGCTGGCCGGCTGTCACCTGCAAGCTGCCAGGCAGGCGCTCTTTGCCATGGGTGGCATGCCTTCGCATTCTGCGCAGTTGAAGTTCTTGTCGTCCCCTGTGTTCCTGTCGTATGAGTATGCCTCGTAGTCGGTGTCCTCGTCCTGTCCGGATGATTCTGATTCATAGTATGCCTCGTGGTCGTATTCCTGTTCGTATCCCTTCTCTGTCTTGGGGTCCTGGCGTATGTCGCTGAGGCCTGCGTCTTCGCAGCTGTCGATGTCTGACTGTTCTATCCTGCTCTTCGCGCCTATGGTGCCGAAGTCGTAGAGCGACATGACTGTCCTGCCTTCCTGGACGACTTTCACCAGACCGAACGGGACATTGGATGATACCCACGCCTCTCCGTCGGCGGTCGTGAACCTGGCCACTGTCACTTCCTTGCCTGTTGGCGTCGAGTAGGTGCCGTGCGTTATTCCTTGCCTGTCTGCAGGATATGACCCTCCGTCTGAAGGAACGCTCCCTTCAGGCATCTGCGAGACGTCGAGGCACATGACATCCCCTCCTGACTTGATTAGGTATTTCGTCGGCTTTCCTTTTGTCCTGTCGAGCCAGAACTGCGCGACAGTCTCCTCTCCTCCAATCTCTGTTATTATCTGGAACTTAGCAACGCTCGGCGAGTTCTCGATCACCTCTGTCCGGGTCTTGATGGTCTGCCCGTCGTGCTTGCTGACCGTCTCCACCCACTGGCCCGCCTTAAGCTCCATGAATCCAGAGTACTTAACAGGATTGGCTGATGTCGCCGCAGGCTTCGCCCCGCTGCCGCATCCGCTGAGCAGGAGCAACGCGATGAATAGAATGATTAGTGTCTGTCTCATGCCATGAACACCCCGCACGTATGATTCAGCAGAAGTAGTCGCTGAGCATATTTAAGCTTTGTTGTGGAGTTGTTTGCCTATTTCTTCTTTGCCCTGGCCGGCGCCCTCTTTGCCCTGGCCGCTGCAGATGGTTTGCGTATCTTTTTTGCCGAAGGCATTTTTTTGACCGATTCTTTGAAGGGGTGTTCTGAAGCCGCAGCAACTTTGTGCGGAGCGCATGCTCCCGCGCCCTCAATGATATGCTCCCGCTGCTTCTTCTCGCCGAATATCGTGTACAGCAGTATGCCTGCGAGGAATATGAGTATGCCGAGTAAGAACACTTTCTTCTCGAAGCTGAAGAGCAGGCCTGCGCAGCTCAGCACGCCGATTGCGGGTATGACTGGGAACTTTCCTATGTTGAAGGGGACCCTGAATCCCCTGGGTATGTGATGGTGCGAGTACCTGAGAGTTATCAGGCAGAGGTTTATGACCATGAACATGAACAGTGCGCCGAAGTCAGTGAGGAACGCGACCGAAGTTATGTCTCCGGGTATGATGAAGATGCTGCATGCAAGCGCGACGAGTATTATCGATACATAGGGCACCCTTCTTTTCCTGCTGACCTTGGTGAATAGCCTGGGCAGTGTCTTCTCCTCCGCCATGCCGTACACCATGCGCGAGGTGCCGATGAGCAGACCGAGAACTGTGGAGCCTGTGGCGGCCAGCGCCATCACTGCCATGAGTATGCCTGCCCTGCTGCCGAGCAGAGATGCCATCACGTCCGAAAGCGGTGATGTGGATGTCCCCAGCTCGTTCCACGGCACTACGCTGACTGCGATGACCGCGACGATGACGTAAAGTATCGTCGAGACTATCACTGATATGATGAGTGCGCGCGGCAATGTCCTCTTGGGGTCTGTGACTTCCTCGCTGATGTTTCCCACGTTCTCAAAGCCGAGGAACGCGAAGAACACGAGCGCCGCAGCTGTGATTATGCCTCCGGCCCCTGACGGCATCTCAAGGTAGAAGTCGAAGCTGTTGAGCGAGGAGGCTCCGAAGCCTATGACAACCACCAGGCCTATGATGGCCACCACCACCATGATGATGTCAAACCACACCGCCTGCTTCACGCCGACGAGGTTTACCAATGTAAGGACAAAGAGCAGGAGGAGCGCGCAGAGTATGAAGTTGATCCCTGTGAGGTGGGCAAGGTAGCCTCCGAAGCCCAGCGCTACCGCTGATGTCCCTATTATGTGTGTCACCAGCTTGAGCCATCCTATGCCGAAAGAGAATCTCCTGTCCTTGAACGCGCGCTCTGTGTAAATGTATTCTGCCGCGTCGTATGGGAAGGTTGATGAGAGCTCTGCGTAGCTCAGGCCTGTGCATGCTGAGATGAGCGCCGCAATGAGGAATGCTAGCCAGATGGAGTTGCCTGCTATGCCTGCTGCCTTGCCTATTATTACATATATCCCTGCGCCTATGATGACTCCGAGAATGTACATTGTCGCGCCGAACAGACCGACCTCGCGCTTGAGCTTGAGCAGATGATCACCTCTTTGTGCAGTGCCGTAAAGAACAGGGTTTTAAAAGGTTTCTCTTTTTTGTCCTGTCTTTCTCATCCCTTTATTCCAGCAGGGTGAAAGCCACCATGATCGCTATCCCCAGGACGATGGCCAGGAACTGCAGCAGTGATTTTGCAGGGGCGCATTCCTTGTGGAGCTCGGGTATCAGGTCCGAGCCTGCGATGTAGATGAACCCTCCTGCCGTGAACGGGACCATCACCCCTGTTATGCCTGCGAATCTCGCGCCTATGAATAGCGTGAGCAGTGCACCAAGGACAGCCGTCAGGGCAGAGGCGAAGTTGAACAGCAGCGCTTTGCTCTTCCTGAAGCCCGCGTGTATGAGTATGCCGAAGTCGCCCATCTCCTGCGGAACCTCGTGCAGGATCACCGCGAATGTGGTCGCCACGCCGAGCGGTATCGATACCAGATATGACGCCGCTATGACCACTCCGTCTATGAAGTTGTGGAACCCATCGCCGACAAGGTTCATTATGCCGAGCGGGTGCGGGTGCTCCTTTGATGTTGGTATGTGGCAGTGCCTCCAGTGTATGAACTTCTCGAGTATGAAGAAGACGAGCAGGCCCAGGACGACGTACGCTGCCACAGTTGTTATTCCGCTCTCCTCTGACGCTTCTGGTATGAGGTGAAAGAACGCGCCTCCGAACAGCGCGCCTGCTGAGAAGCTGACCAGGAAAAGGAGTATCTTATTGAGCAGCCTGTCGCTCATGCCGAGCGTCACTACGCCTATGAGTGAGAGTATGCTGACGAGGGATACGCTCACCAGAGTGTATATCCATATCTCTGAAGCCATCATGCACCACTGCATCATGGCTCTCTATTTAAGCGTTTTTGTTGCAAAAGATATAAAAACAAATCCTCCTTTAGCGGGCAAAAAAGGTGATATGTTGAACAGGACACTCAAGATCCTTCTGATGACCGATGCGTGCTTCATATTTGCGGTAGGCCTGTTCGGCCCGATCTATGCAATATTTGTCAATGACATCGGCGGTGACCTTCTTGATGCTGGCTGGGCCTGGGCCGCTTTTATGCTCACTGCGGGCGTGGTGGTGTTCCTCATGAGCAGGTGGGAGAACCGTGTCAGGCATTACGAGCAGCTGGTCATCGGCGGTTACGCGGTAAGGTCTTTGGCGATATTCGGCTATATCTTCGTGGGCAGCCCCCTGCACCTGATGGCTGTGCAGGCGTTGCTCGGGATCGGCGAGGCCTTCACTATCCCTGCCTATGATGCGCTCTTCACGATGCACATAGATCACGGCCAGGAGGCTTCGCAGTGGGGCAACTGGGAGGCCATGTATTACATAGTGACTTCGATGTCTGCCATACTGGGCGCTGCTGCTGCGACCGCGTTCGGGTTCCAGGCATTGTTCGTGATGATGTTCGGTGTCTCTATCGTCGGGCTGCTGCTCTCGATAAGGCTGATGCCTGAGATAATCAGCAGGCTGCCGAAGACTGTAGCTGTATTGATCACCGGCAAGGCTGGTGTCCGTAAGGGGGATAAGAGATGAAAGAGGCGATGTTTTACGAGAAGCTTGACAGGATGAAGGTGCAGTGCCATCTTTGCCCCAATGAGTGCATCATACTTCATGGTAAGAGGGGCAGCTGCAGGGTGAGGGAAAACCGCGCCGGTGTGCTCTATTCGCTTGTTTACGGTCTTCCCTGCACTGCTTCCGTCGACCCTGTAGAGAAGAAGCCGCTGTTCCATTTCCTTCCTGGCACGCTGAGCTACAGCATCGCTACGCCCGGCTGCAACCTGCACTGCAGGTGGTGCCAGAACTGGCAGATATCGCAGCGCGGCCCTGATGAGGTGCCTTGCTTTGAGATGAGCCCTGAAAAAGTCGTTAATAACGCTCTTAAGGCGGGGTGCAAAAGCATATCTTACACATATGTCGAGCCTTCCATCTTCTATGAGTATGTGCTTGACACCGCCAAGCTCGCCAGGAAAGCAGGGCTGAAGAACATCATGGTCACCAACGGCTACCTTAACCAGAAGCCTGTTAAGGAGCTGTACAGATACATCGACGCGTGCAACGTGGACCTGAAGGGTTTCACAGAGGAGTTCTACAGGGATTACTGCTCAGGCCACCTGAAACCTGTCCTCGAGATGATCAAGACAGTGAATAAGATGGGTGTCTGGGTCGAGCTTACCACGCTCATTGTCCCTGGGCTGAATGACAGCCCTGAGCTGATGAAGGAGCAGTGTGATTGGATTAGGTCGAATGTCGGTGACAGGGTGCCTCTTCACTTATCGCGTTTCTTCCCTTATTACAAGCTTGCGCATCTTCCCCCGACCCCGCCGGAGACTCTTGAGAAGGCGTATGGCTTAGCAAAGGATGTCGGGCTCAAGTATGTCTATGTCGGCAATATACAGATGGCAGGCACTGAGGACACCTCATGCCCTAAGTGCGGCAGGAAGCTCATCGAGCGCAGTGCGTTCTTCACTGTCAGCGCGGACAGGGTGAAAGACGGGAAGTGCTTTTACTGCGGAGCTAAGGTGGATGGTGTTTTTTCGTCAGCAACAAAGCCGAAAACAAAGAAGCCCGCCGCGAAGAGGAAGTGAGCAGCGCCTCAGTCATTTGTATCTGCATGGCAGCTGCCGCCGCTCTTGCGTCGGTTGCTGAGAACAGCAGAAACCGGCCACTTGTTCAGTAATATGCGGAAGGCGCCAGCCTCTT
>JAFGJH010000002.1 GCA_016929255.1 Candidatus Woesearchaeota archaeon | reverse complement strand
TAACATCTTCGGCATCCTGGGAAGGTCTACTGACGGAGTCTACGGCCAGTATGATTCAAACAGGTATGGCTGGATAGGAAGCAGCAGCCAGGGCGTTTACGGCCAGTATGACGGCAGCAACTACGGCTCGCTAGGCCTCTCTGGTTATGGTGTTAGTGGTTTAGGGTCCAGCAGAGGAGTTTATGGTGTGAGTTCTACCATGGGTGTCGAAGGATATAGCGGAACAGGCATAGGCGTTAAAGGCTCTGGCGCAGTTTATGGGGTTGAAGGGCGGGCCAACTCGGGTGGTTATGCTGTTTTTGCGAACAGCAGCAACAACAACAACTGGGCCTGGATGGCTAACGGAACTTATGGTGTTTATGGCAGGAGCATAGGCCAAGTGGGGGTGTATGGTGTTGGCGGTGCCTCTGGTGTGGGTGTTGTAGGATCTGCTTCACCCCTGTCAAGCGTTTTCCCTGTTAACACGGGAGTTTACGGTGAAGCTACTGATTATGGTGTTTATGGCAACTCTACCTACGGAGTAGCTTTAACTTTCCATGCGGGAGTCTTCGGCCAGGCTGACCTGGATGGTTATGGTGCGGGTGTTGTGGGCACTGTTGACACGACATTCACAGAACCAACCACAGATTATGGTGTGTACGGGTCTTATAACGAAAACTATTACGGCTTTTTAGGCAGCATATCTTATGGTGTGTATGGATCAGGCCCTACTGGCGTTTACGGCACTTATTACCTTGCTTCCGAAAACAATTACGGAAGTTTAGGAACCAGCACTTCAGGCGTTTATGGCTACACAAATTCTTCCAGTTCAAGCGATGCAGGTGTCAGAGGGGTTAGCTCTGGCACTGCTCATGCAGGGTATTTCTACGGCGGAAATGTCATGATTGGCAGCTCAGGAACTATAAACTCAGCCACCGGCACTGGCGACCTTTACGTTCAGGATGTTATTGAGGCTGATGGCATTTATGGTGTGACTGGTACAGGATACTATGTCAGGATAGATGCTGACGGCACATTTAAGGCGAATTCAGCTTCAAGCAGGAGATATAAGACAAACATAACAGAAATGGAGAACATTGATTGGATATACTCTCTCAGACCAGTCAATTTTGAATACAAAGTCAATGATGAAGGCAAGATTGACGAGAATGGAACCGCGACTGGTGAGAGAGACTACGGGATTATTGCGGAAGAGATGGAAGAGGTCAACCCATCATTTGTCATGTACAATACTGAAGGTCAAGTGGATGGTGTGGACTATCCTAAGCTAATCCCTGTTCTGCTGAAATCGCTTCAGGAACAGAAAGATATCAATGATAAGCAGGAAGAAACTATCGAGCAGCTAAAGATAGAGATTGAGAATCTGAAGAAAAGATAAAAAATATTTCTTATTTTTATGATTTTTTAAAATACCTATCTGACGCATCGCACACTGGCAGGGACTGAATTGTCTCCCAGCTGCGAGTAGCTGCCTGCCACGTGCGCAGTCTCAAAATTGATTACCCAAGAATGGTCTGGCCTGTCAGCAATTACAGAGGAAGACCTAGCCCAGCCAGTACAACCAGGGATTGCTTCTGGAAGATAACATTCTGTTTCCATAAACTCACAAGAGAAACAAGGGCTGCTGTCGCAATCAGCATTACAGCCATCTATTATCTCACAAGCGCCGCCCATCTCGCTGTCCGGGCACCCTCTCACCAGCGTCCTCAGCTCATCTATTGTCGGCAGTCTCCATTCTGTGCTGCCGTCCAACTCCAGTCCGTCGCAGTATGCTATCGCGTCAGGCAGTGCATAAGTCGTTGCAGGCGGCTCGTACTGCCAGCAGAGTGCAGTGTCAGGGTCGCACCATGCTCCTGCGCGTACATTGGGGTTGCGGGGGTCAGAGTCATCCACATTCAGAACCCCGTCCCCATCGATGTCATCATCGAGCGAGTTCGGCGTTCCGTCCCTGTCCGAGTCTATCACCGCGTCCGCGTCAGGCACTGTCGCCATTCCTCTCGCAGCGAAATAATCAGCAAGGTTCTGCACTGCCTGCACTATATCAGTGTCGGCTGCCGCTGCGCGCAGTCCGTTCTTGAAATCGTCAGACATCGTTCCAGAGTTCTTGAAGTATAGCGCTGCTGAGTTGATGAGGTCCTGCAGCGTTGCGTCAACAGGGTCTCCTGTCGCTTCCGCCCGTGCATGGGCATACCCTCTTACGAGTATCTCAACTGCCAAAAGGAAATTATCGCAGTCGTTTGCTCCTGACACTATGTCCATCTCGTATGCGTGGCATCCTGGTGTAGACACGACCATGTCCAGCTCAGAAAGCAGCTCATTGAGCGCCTGCGTGTCTGCGTCATCGAACGCAGTCCCTGAATCGACAAGGTACTTCACCCTTTCTGCTATGAGGTGCGTTACGTCGTTTATGTTGTACTCTGCTCCTGGCGAAGAGCCGATCTCGAAGAATCCTCTCAGGTCAACTGGTGCTGTCGATGGCCTGCCTGCAATCTCATCGAAGTTGAACCCGTCCACCGAGCCCATGTATTTTGTGTTGCGGGAGAGCTCTGCTGAGTACCTTCCGAGGTCGTCTGTCCATTGTATTATGGTGTTGGTTGTCGGAACAAGGGAATTTGTAAGCTCAACCAGTGTCACTTCTGAGCCGTTCACGTACGGCCCGTCTGTGGCGCTGCCTGATACGGCAACAGGGGTATTGTTGACATTGTCGTCGCATGCCTGCAGCGCTGCCCCTGCACCGAACAGTGTCATGGCATAGAATGCTGCAGCAGCCACGCCTCCGACCACTCTCTGCCAGAGGGGTATCTTCTTCGGCTTGGCATCATCCGCAGGTGTAAGCCCGAAATCTTCTATAAGCGCTTTTTCCAAAGGAGATATATTGGCATTCTTCAGAGTCCTCATCTGTCCGCACCCCCAGACCTGTAATATAGTATGATGGCTTGATGCCTTTTTTATTGCATATGTTTAGTTTTCAGCATATTTAAACCTATTCAAAACACTGTTTGTTTATAAAAGAGCAGTTGCTGTAGATGTATAAAGACCGCGCGCAGAGGCCTGATGGCAGGCAAAGCAGTCCAAGAAGGTGGCTGAAAAGTGCATTGGTCTGGATGTTTTTTTTGAAGATATTTAAAAGCCTCCTAAGAATGTCTGAAAAGGCTTATTAGAGCCACCCCACCGAAAGATTTATATACCTATTTCGTGTTGGGTAGTTTCAATTATCGTTATATTTAGTCGAAACCAGCCCTTCTCAAAGGGTAAGTTTCAAAAGGAGGTTAGGAAAGATGGAGACTAATGATATATCGAAACGAACCGTTCTAGTTCTCTTGATTCTGACGCTCGTTGTTTCTGTTGTTGGCACGTGGACAATTCTCTCTCAGCCTACAACGATTTACAGGACAGTCGAGCTTGGAGGGCCTGTACACGGTAAAGTACAGTTGAATATTGGTGATGCTACGCCTGCGGCCCCGGTTCTTGCTGAGACAGGCGGTAAAGTAGCGGTTAACATAGGTCAATGATAAAGGAGGTTAGGAAAGATGGACGAGATATCTAACAAGACATTGGCGACATTGCTTGTTGTCGCAATAGTGATCTCTTTGGCAGGCACATTCTTCGCGATGAGGGGTGTTTCTCAGGTCACGAACGTGATTTCCGGCGCGCAGACAGCGTCAGGCACTGCAAAGGTGAACATCACAGAGCAGCTTTCTATATCCATGGTTGAGAATCTTGTTGACTTTGGTGCTGGTAACAGGCTCACGACTCTGGCTGTTGATTCTGAGTGCAACCTGACATCTGCAGACAACGCAGTCCCTGATTGCTGGAACGACACTGGTTCGAATTATGCAGGTGTGCATGACTTCAAGATCATGAACGACGGCAACCTCAACGCCAACGTGACTGTGACAAGCGCTAAGGACCCTACTGAGTTCTTTACGACTTGCGCAGGTTCAGGGACTATCCTTGGCGGAACGCCCGACTATCAGTTCAAGAGTCTTGCTTCAGCAACGGAAAACGGCTGCCTGAGCGGTACTGTTGACACATTTACGAGCTTTGACAAGAGTGCGCAGCTCATCTGCACCAACCTGACATTCACGGACGGTACTGATAAGATGAACGTCAGCATCAGGCTTCAGGTGCCTGCAGGACCTGCGGGCGTGTGCACTGACGCAGTGACATTTACCGCAGCAAGGAACTACTAAAACATTTTTTTTCTTTTTTTTTCTTTTAAAATGAAATCATCGATGTATTTTCTGCTAGTCTTATTCTTGATGCTTTATAGTTCGCAGGCCCTTGCTATTGGCCTGCGGGCAGACAGCACGAACAAGTATGAGATGTTCGTGCCGAACACAGAGTATGGATTCGCCTACGAGATCCTCACAGACGGCAGGTGGGTGAACAATTACGAGGCTTATGCTGACAAGGAGCTTAAGGGATATGTGGTTTTTGATAAGACGCGTTTTGAGAATGTGCCTCCAGGGAGTATACTTCCGCTGACCGGTAAGATTATGCTCCCTTCTGAGCTGAGCCATCCCGGCTGGAACCATGTCCAGATCTGCGCCAGGGAGGACTGTCCCGGGGAGGGTGCGATGTGCGGCAGGGCAGCGGTCTGCGCAGCCATCAACTTCATGATGCTTTACCCGGGCGTAAACCCGGTGATTGCGCTTTCAGCGCCTTCTGTCAACAGGGATCAGCCTGTTGATTTCTCTGTCAGTGTCGAGAACCTGGGGGAAGAGGATATTGCCGGCGCCTCAGGCAGGATAGAGGTATATAACATAAATAAGGAAAAGGTGGGGGAAGCGGCCCTTGACTCCAAGCAGGTCAAGTCAGCCCAGAAAGAGACCCTCACCGCGAAATTCCAGACAGCAGGACTTCTTCCGGGAAACTACTCTGCGACCGCCTTTGTTGACTGTGACGGCACCGGAAGGGAAGCTAATGCGAGCTTCAGGATAGGCACTCTTGACGTCAAGGTTGTGGACTACACAAAGGAGCTTGAGACAGGGGGGATAAAGCGTTTTGTCGCAAAGGTTGAGAGTGTCTGGAATGACCCTCTTGATGCCTATGCTGAGATAAGGATATTTGACAGCAGTTTTTCTGTGGCTGCAAAGACCGCCACCAACAGGATTCTGCCTTGGCAGACACTCGACATTGAGGCTTTCATAGACACATCGAAGCTTGAGGATAAGGAGTACAGCGTAACAATAACTGTTTTCTATGCTGAGAAGAGCAGTGTCTTGGAAGGCAGCATAAGGATGGTCGCACCTCCTGAAAGCGCCGTAAAAGAGGCTGTCCCTTCTGCTGCTGAGCAGGAAGCGCCGCAGAAGCAGGGTGTAAGCGCCACCACTCTGACGATTATTCTTGTGATTGTGGTAATAATCCTGACTGCGGTGAACATATTCCTTGCCGTTTATAGGAAGAGGAAAGACTGAAATGCAAAGCGCAGGAAAAAATTTATAAATGATCGATAGTGGCTGGTCTTGCATGAAAAGCAAATCAAAAGGATTGAGCCTGAAGACAACTACGGCACTCATCATCATCATCTTTCTCTTGGGGATAGGCACTACTATGTGGTATTATGCGCTGTACAAGGTTGCGTATGTCAAGATATATGATATAGAGATAAAGACTTCTCCTGACAAGTTTATCGGCTTCAATGTGGATCCTACACTGCATTTTGGCATACTGCCTAGCGAAGGGGGCATAGGAAAGAAAGAGCTGAATGTGATGAACGACTGGGATATCCCTCTGTTGTTGAGTGTCCGGATAAATGGCGATGCTGCGCAGTTCATAAAGGTCGAGGACAATAATTTCATTCTCCAGCCTGGCGAGGCCAGGTCAATAGCTGTATATGCCATAATTCCTGCGGGGTTCGGCCAGGAAGGCATATACACTGGCGAGGCTAAAATCATATATCTTAGGCCTTGAGGAAAAAGCCGGAAAAATAGAATGTTCTTGATGGATTCAGTCCATCATCCCGTACCACCTTATCAGCAGGCGGTCTTTCGCCCTGACCATGTCAGGGCCGTACCCCTGGACCGTGACGCAGTTGTCTGAGAGGATTATCTTTGGCTCTGCAGCCTCCTTGAAGTAGATGACTGCCTTGTCCTTGTCGCCGCACGTGACCACTCCGTTCTTCTGGCATATGCTGCTCTCGTTGTTTGTGCAGCTTGCTGTGAGGTTGTAGCCGAATCCCCTGATGAGCGCCATTGAGAGCCCTGCGTTGGCGACTGTTATGTACTTGGTGCCTGTCGCGTCAGTGTCGAAAGTGATGTATATGTTGTTTCCCTGCGTGAACCTCCTGCTCAGCTGTCCTTCGACAGGTATGTCCTCCACGCTCTTCGGGTCGTTGTTGAATGTTATGTCGTATGTGGTGTCCCCTTTCTGGACCCTGGAGTGCCAGACTCCTGCGAAGTTCACGAACGAGAATCCGTGGTAGATGTATCCCTGGTTTGGCTTGAGCTCCCCTTTAAGGTTTGCCTCATGCAGCTCGTCCACTGTCATGACATGATTTTCAGGCCTGTAGAATATGAGCAGGAGTATCACCAGCAGGAATATGCCGAACACGCCTGCGAGGAGTGCCAGGAGTTTCTTTGTGTCCTGCCTGCTGTCCGAATCTGACTCTTCCTGTTCCTCTGGTTCTTTCGCAGGCCTCTCTGCAGCGTCTTTTGTCCTTAGCCTTCGCCTTTTTGTTATGTCCAGCTCAAGGTCATCGTCGTCTATGTCCTGTATCCTCTTCATCCTCTGGAGCTGTTGTTCGTTGAGTTTTGCCATAAGAAGCACCGGAAAAGTTGATGATGTTGCTTCATCAAATCGCTCTAATCACATCGCTTTAATCACATCGCTTTTACTCTGATAACTCTCTAATCACCATATTTATTCTATTATGCCGAGCATTGCGTACAGCACGCGGTCCTTGAGCACGCCTGAGGCGTACTCGTCGCTCTCCAGGACTATGCATTCCCCGTCGAGGTATGCCCTGGTCTCATTGCCTTCTGTGATGCTTATGACTGGCAGTGTCGCTGTCGCGTTTCTGCAGTCCACCAGCGGCTGGGTGTACTTCTCGTTCTCCTCTGAGACTCCTGCCATCGCATAGACCCCTCCGAGCTGTGACATCGCGTTGCCGAGCTCGAAGCGCATGAGCTCGAAATTCTGCACGCTCTTTGTGTTGGGGTTGAATGTTATGTATACCACTTTCGATGATTTCAGCCTGTCAGTGATCTCTTTGCTGATCTCCAGCCCTTCTATGTCCCCGGGCAGGTAGCTGAACTCGGCTTTCCTGCCGCCTATCTCTGTTGTCCAGCCTTTTGAGGTCTGCTTGAAGATGTGGTCGCCGTAAGTGACCTTCTCGTTTCCTGAGTTGTAGCTGCTGAACATTATGCCGAATACGCTCAGCACCATGAGCCCGCCTATTATCATCGTCATGAGCATCTGCTTGGACATCTTCTTCTTGGGCTGTTCCTGCCTGATGAGTGCCTTCTTGAGCCTGTGTTTCCTTATCCTTGACATGATGCACTGCTGTTGAACTGGGCTATTTATATTATTTGTGCAAAAAAGCCCTGTTGAAAACCGCGTTGCCTCCCTTTGCGTAGCGGGTTTTGGTCTAAGTAGCGGCTGTGGGAGGGGGACCTGGCCCCTACGGGGAGGGGCCCACCCATCGGAAAAACCATTGAAGAGCGAAGCCTGTCGGCAACCCTGCAAAGCAGGAGGTTTTCAACAGGGCACCTGCACTCCATCGCAACGTTTATATATAAGTATTTTCACCACTTTCAATAAATAGCAAAAATAGAAAATTTTTAAAATTTAATAAATTGTAAAAATAACAATAGACTGCGTAGAGACTGCAAAGATGAAGGAGCACCCCCCCTTTGAGGACGAGTTTGTGGAGTTCTTGTCAGGCGTATTCGGCGGCTTCGGCCTTGACCAGCTCAGCAGCAGGCTTGTAGGCATCATCTTCCTTGAGCCCAAGGAGATTTCTATGGAAGACCTGGCCGGCAGGACCGGCTACAGCCTTGCCTCCCTCTCGAACAAGCTCCGCCTGCTCGAATCACAGCACCTGGTCATGCGGGTGCGCAAGCCAGGCACGAAAAAGGCTTTCTATTTCATCGAGAAGGATGTCTATTCTATAATACAGAGGAAGATGAAGGCGACGATAGACCTGTTCATTACGCCTGCGAAAGACAGGCTGCCGAAGATCATCGAGAGCCAGAAGAAGGAACGCCTGAACGCGGACGGGAAGGAGAAGATGGCCATCATAGAAAGATATCACAGGCAGCTGCTTGAGGTGGACCAGTGCATGCAGAGGCTGATGAAGGACCTGGAGAGGAAGTGAGATGGCAAAGAAGAGGCAGAAGGCACAAGGGAAGCAGGGGGGCGCGTCTCAGAAGAAGCTCAGGCCCATGGTCATCAGGCTGAAGGATGTCTGGAAGGTCTACCAGATGGGTGAGGTGGAAGTCCCTGCATTGAGGGGGCTCAATCTCGAGATACGCGACGGGGAGTTCGTCGCGATAATGGGGCCGAGCGGGAGCGGAAAATCTACCGCGATGAACATGATAGGCTGCCTGGACATCCCCACAAGGGGCAGGATTGAGCTCGACAGCCAGGATATCTCGCAGCTCTCAGAGTCTGACCTTGCGCAGATAAGGGGGCGCCGTATAGGCTTCATATTCCAGCAGTTCAACCTCATCCCGACACTGACAGCGCTCGAGAACGTGATGCTTCCCATGACATTTCAGGGCATGCCTGCCGCGGATCGAAAGGAGCGTGCAATAAAGCTCCTTGACATGGTGGAGCTTGAGGACAGGATGCATCACAAGCCCTCCGAGCTTTCAGGAGGTCAGCAGCAGCGTGTCGCAATCGCGCGCGCCCTCGCGAATGACCCTGAGGTAATACTTGCCGACGAGCCGACAGGGAACCTGGACTCGAAGACAGGCAGTATAGTGATGGATTTCCTCAAGAGGCTGAACTGCGACGAGGACAAGACCATAATCATGGTCACTCATGATGAGGATGTGGCCCGCAACGCGCAGCGTATTGAGTTACTCAGGGATGGTGTGGTTGCATCGTCAAGTAAAGGAAATATGGGGCAGCTCCCCTGCCCGGAAAAAAAAGGATGATGATGAAAAGATAAAGTGAGGTCGAAGAGATGAAATCGAAGATTTACTGCATATTTGCTCTGGCAGCGTTGGTGATGATGCTGTCGGGCACGGGTGCCGTCGCTGACAGCGCGACTTATGTCTCTGGCGCGAGCATAAGGGTCTCGATGATCAGCCAGGACCCTGACCCTGTGAAGCCCGGGGAGTACCTTGAGCTGCGCTGGATGGTGACGAACTACGGCTCCAAGCCGCTGGAGGATGTTGAGTTCATGCTCGCCGCGGATTACCCGTTCCAGCTGTTGGGTACGAGCGACGGCGTGAAGCAGCTCGGAACAATCCAGGGTCACCAGAAGGGTGAAGAGGGTGTTGTGCTGTACTACAAGGTCAGGATTGATGAGGACTCATCAGAAGGTGTCAACAAGCTCTACCTGAAGTACAGGTATAAAGGTATGGAGGATTGGTCCAGGCTTGAATACTTCGAGGTCAGGGTGCGGAGCATGGACGCTGCTGTCGTGATAGATGACGTCCTGCTTGAGCCGGCGAGGATTGCTCCCGGCAGCACCGGGAAGCTGAACATAAAGCTGAAGAACCTTGCAGATTCGCTGATGAAGGATGTGAATGTCAAGCTCGACCTCACGCTTGAGAGCATCCCGCGTTCAGCCACGGGTGCTGAGTCCTCGATACTGTTCGACGCCCTGCCTTTCGCTCCGACAACTTCCGCGAGCGAGAAGCGCATACCCTCGATAAAGCCCGGCGGCACGTCTATATTGTCATACGACCTTATGGTCTACCCTGATGCTGCATCGCGGGTCTATAAGCTTCCGGTGATAATAACCTACAAGGATGAGGTTGGCACTGAGTTCGAGAAGAACGAAATAGTGGGCGTGGTCGTCGGCGCGATGCCTGACGTATACGTGGTCATCGACAGCTCCGACCTCATCGCAGGCAAGAAGACAGGCAAGGTATCTTTCAAGTTCGTGAACAAGGGTGTGACAGACATAAAGTTCCTTGATGTGACTCTCAAAGAGACTGCGGACTTCAAGATAACCTCTTCAAATGAGGAGTACATCGGCAACATCGACTCCGATGATTTTGAGAGCGTGGACTTTGCGGTCTACCTGGGCAACAATGGCGATGCGAAAGAGGGGAGTGTGATTGAGTTCCCTCTGCACATAGAGTTCAAGGACGCGAACAATGTGGACTACAGCAATGATCTGAAGCTGACCTACTCCATCCCCACTGCAGAGGAGAAAGGGCAGGAGCAGAGTAGGAGCGCTCTGCTGATGGTCATGGCCATAGTGATAATCGTCGCTGGATGGCTCACATACCGCTGGTGGGACCGGCGCAGGAAGAGGCAGCAGAAGCAGGCAGCGCAGAAAGCGCAGAAATAGTTTGTTTTTGCATTGTTTTTTTCACGATGATATTTGACTATTTCAGGATTGCCTTCGGCAATCTCACCAGGAGGAAGCTGAGGTCTTGGCTTACTGTGCTAGGCATATTCATAGGCATCATGGCGGTTGTAGGGCTTGTCTCTCTTTCCCAGGGCATGGAGAACGCGCTGCTATCAGAGTTCAAGAAGCTCGGCACCAACCGCATCGTCATATCTCCCGGAGGTGCAGGGATGGGCCCTGTGAGCGGCTCATTTAGCGCTGCGAAGTTCACTGAGGAGGATTACGGGGCGGTCAAGGACATTCGCGGCGTGGATATATCTGTCAGCATCTACAGCAAGAGCGCGTACATCACGTTCGGCAAGGAGACCAAGCAGAACATGGTGTGGGGATTCCCGTTTGACAGCGAACTCCTGGAGTTCTACAAGACCCAGTCCATGTTTGACATAGATGAAGGGCGTCTCCTGCGGCCGGGCGACAGGTACAAGGCGATGGTCGGCTGGGGCGCTGCCAATGAGCTGTTTGACAAGAAGATGAAGGTGGGCAGCAAGATCTACATCAACGGTATTGAGTTCGAGGTTGTAGGCATACACAAGAAGATGGGCGGCGTGACAGGGGCTGCCAGCGACAACATGATAAGGATACCGAAAGAGGCTGCAAGGGATGTGTTCAATGAGGCTGACGAGGTCGGCGCGATATTCCTGCGGGTTGATGAGGGGTATGAGGTTGACGATGTCGCTGAGCGTGCCGAAAGGAAGTTGAGGAAATTCCGGGATGTCAATGAAGGGGAGGAGGACTTCAGCGTCCAGACCTCCGCGCAGGTGATTGCTGCGTTCGAGCAGGTCCTCGGCGTTGTGCAGGCTGTGCTTGTGGGGCTTGCGGCCATCTCGCTGTTGGTCGGCGGCATCGGCATAATGAACACCATGTACACCTCGGTAGTTGAACGGACAAGGGAGATTGGCATAATGAAGTCTGTTGGCGCCAGGAACTCAGCGATAATGATGATATTCCTCATAGAGTCAGGCCTTCTTGGCGCTGTCGGCGGCACCATCGGCGTGGCTTCAGGATTGGGCATAGGGAAATTGGCAGAGTTTGTGGCTCTGCAGTATGATATAACATCTCTTCAGGCATACACAGGTTTCCCCCTGATACTTGGTGCGATGCTCTTTGCGTTTGTCGTCGGGGCGATAGCAGGCACCTTCCCCGCTATACAGGCTTCAAAGCTCCATCCGGTGGACGCTCTAAGGAAGTGAATATATGTGGACAGATTATTTCAGGCTGGCATTTAAGACATTCGCCAGCCAGAAGAAGAGGACAGCCCTTACGCTCATAGGAATCTTCATAGGAATAGCTGCTGTGGTGTCGCTAATATCGCTCGGCCAGGGGCTTAAGGCGAGCATCGACCGCCAGTTTGACCTGCTGGGCACTGACAAGGTGTTCATACAGCCGGGAAGCAGCATAGGAATTGACCCTACTGTGACCATCAAGCTTTCAGATGCGGATCTCATGTCTGTTAGGGAGGTGTCAGGAGTCAAGAGCGCGAGTGCGATGGTATACAAGATTGTAAGGGTCACGTTCAAGGACAAAAGCAAGTACACGTTTGCCACGGGCATGGAGGACCCTGATATCAGTTTCGAGAAGATGATGGAGAGCTTTGGCGTGGAGCTGGAGCAGGGCAGGGGCGCTGAGGGGGATAAGGATGTTGTGGTGGGGAAGAATTTCATCACGGGCGGATTCCTTGACTCTCCGATAAATGTTGGCGACAAGATAAAGATTGAGGGGAAGCCGTTCAGGGTTGTCGGCTCTGTCAGCGAGATTGGCAATCCGCAGGACGATGCCAATATATACATGACATTTGATGCTGGATTGGAGCTCTTCGACCTGTCCAAGGATGAGCTCGATTTCATATATGTCACTGTGAGGCAGGGCGAGGAGCCTTCTGTCGTCGGAGAGCGCATCAAGAAAAGGCTGAGGAAGCTTCATAATGTGAAGGAAGGTGATGAGGATTTCACTGTCTCGACCACAGAGGACTATATGGAGACGTTCGGCATCGTGCTCACTGTGGTGCAGATAGTCCTTATAGGCATTGCGGCCATATCCCTTCTTGTGGGCGGTGTCAACATTGCAAACACGATGTATACATCCGTTCTTGAGCGCACAAATGAGATAGGGATAATGAAGGCCATAGGTGCGCGTAACAGCGACATATTCCGTCTTTTCCTGATTGAGTCAGGGATGTTGGGCTTGGTCGGAGGTATGGTTGGCATTGCGATAGGCATAGGTCTGAGCAGGCTGGTGGCTTTCATCGCAGCAAGGGCGGGCTGGAGCTTCATACAGACTCTTTTCCCGTGGTACCTGACTTTCGGCGCGCTGTTATTCTCGTTCGCGGTAGGTGCGGTTGCGGGTACGCTTCCTGCGCGTCAGGCTGCGAAGATGAAGCCGGTTGACGCTTTGAGGTACGAATGAAGATACAGATGAAAAAAGACGGGTGAGAAGAGTGATATGATATGCAGATAGGTATCAAGATTTATCCTGAAGACCTGAATTATGCCAGACGTATTGCGAAGTACTGCGATTTCTTTGAGGTCACTGCCATTCCCAGGTCCAACTTCCGCGCATTGAAGGTGATAAAGAGGCCTTTCACAGTACACGCGATCCATTCCCAGTGGGGGTTCAACGCTGCAGACCCTGAAAAGAAGGACACCATCAACAGGGCAGGCGTCGAAACAGCAGCAAGGGCGGCGGACATTCTTGGCGCAGATACCATAGTTGTCCATCCTGGCTACCTCGAGAACGGATCGTGCAGCATTAAGCATGCCATCTCCTTCATAAAAAGGCTCGATTCAAGGTTTGTTGTCGAGAATATGCCTGCATTGGGGCCGGGTGGCAGGCGGATCGGAGGCTGTTTCGCTGAGATGAGGCGTATCCTGAAAGAGACGGGGAAGGGCATGTGCCTGGATTTTCCCCATGCCGCGGAATACGCGCACTATCATGGAATGTATTACATCCCTTTCATAAAGAGGCTTATGACATTGAAGCCTCGGTATTTTCACATCTCTGACACGCGCATCCAGAACAGGAAGGATCTCCACCTCCACCTGAAGGAGGGCAACCTGAGGCTTTGGTATTTCGAGAAGCTCATCCCGAAAGGCGGCCGTCTCCTTATAGAGACAGCCCATGAGTTCAGGAAGCAGCACAGGGATATAGAGTTCCTGAGAGAGAATGAATGATGCCTCTGGTGCCTGATTTTAATTCTTATTGTGTTTATTTGGCAGTGCTGCCGCGAAGTTGCGGCAGCTGCCGCCGCTCTTGCGTCGGTTGCTGAGAACAGCAGAAACCGGCCACTTGTTCAGTAATATGCGGAAGGCGCCAGCCTCTT
>JAFGJH010000014.1 GCA_016929255.1 Candidatus Woesearchaeota archaeon | reverse complement strand
TTTCCTGTTGTGTTGGTGAACCAGCAAGTGTGGAGTCCGCGGGGGTCGCTCGCCGTGTAGTCGAGCAGTACGCTTGGGCTTCCGTACACTGTCTGTTGGGGTGTGTTGATCGTGAGCGATGGAGGGGTCCTGTCCACATTTATCGTCCTGCTGGATGAGTCGTCGATGGCTCCGACGCCGTTCTCCCAGCAGCTGACATACCATGTGTAGCTTCCGTCGCTGAGGCTGGCGCCCAGTGTCGTGCTGACCGAGTCCTGCGTCGAGCTGTTCGTCGCCCTGACAGTGCCGCCGACTATGAGCTGGCATGTTGCAGTGGATGCCGCGACAGTGTTGACTGAAAATGTGAAGTTGATGGGGTCTGCGTTGGTCCATACACCGCTCGCAGGGCTTGTAAGGCTGGCTGTCGGGAAGTTGGAGTTCACGCTGCTGGCATATGTGATCTTGGAGACATGGCATTCGCCGTATCCGAGCTTGTAGTATCCGTCCCCGTTCCATCCTGAGCCCCAGCTGTTCTTGATTATCCAGTACCCTCCGGAATCATTGTAGCCGACGAGGACGACGCAGTGGTTCGTGCCTGAGTCGTCCGTGCACCTGTAGATGTTATTGCCGTCAAAACTGCCGCCGTAGCTGCTTCCTATGCCTAAACATACTGACAGGGGTCCGTAGTCATAGAGATATTGCTTTATGGTTGCGTCGCTGGGTGATGATGAGTATGTGTAGCTGCTTATGGTCCAGAGCCTTGAGCTCCATGTCCCGCACCTGTTGGAGCAGGTCCAGTCGCTGCAGGCGAAGGGTATCAGCGTCGAGTATGTGCATGATGATCCGCAGAGGGAAGGGCAGTCGCAGCTCTCTGAGTATGGGAAGCAGGACTCGTCAGTTATCCCGCTGTCCCTGGCATACTGGAAGACGTCGCTGTTGTATCCGCCGCAGCAGGTGTCGTATACGCTGTTTGTTAGGCAGTCTGAGACAACGTATTCCTCTGCGATGTCGGGGTCAAGGTAGGGGTTGCTGTGCTGTATGTTCTTCTTTGCCTCCATTGAGCCTATCGCGCTGAATGCCCAGCAGCTTCCGCAGCTTCCCTGGTTCCTTACTGGTGTCACCCAGTTGTACCCATTGTAGTTCCGCCAGTCTAATGACGCTGGAGCCATCGGTCCGGGTGTGGCCGCCGCCTGCATCTCTGCCTGCGGACCTTCAGGCAGGGTATCGGGCTTTTCGGGCGGAAGCGTGTAGTTAAGGATCTTCTGTTTTATGCCGGTGAGCTCTATCGCAGGTATGCCTTGCGGCTCTTCAGCCAAATCCTCAGCCACAGCATGTCCTGTGATCATGTATGATGCCAGCCATCTGACAAGTTTGACGATGATGTTGCTGCCGCTTTGCAGCACAGCGTTGCCTGTTATCTGGTTTCCTTCCTTCTCTACGCACAGCGCATACTCAGGGGAGTAAGGGTCCCCGCTTCCCTGAACAGTCAATGTGCCGTACCCCATCACTGCGCACACTGATTTTTCAGGTTCGCATCTTCCTTTGTAGAATTCCCATGCGTCGCACCTGACTCCATCCACATTGCAGATGCCTTTCTGCCCGCCAGAGCCGTCATCTGTTATTGAGTATTCATGCTGCATCTCAGTGCAGTAGAGCGCTTCAGGGCCGGGGATTGCGTATGCGGGCATAGCTAGAACTATGAGTATAAAAACTAGCAATATCACTTCCTTTTTTTTCATACTATTTCCCCAAAAATAGACAGAAACAGCCCGCAGGCATTTATAAAGTTTTTGCAGCTTTCCGGCATTTGAAGCCCTTTAGGTGCGATACAGCTGTTCAAAACAATAGATTTTTATCCTTGATATGATGAGGGTATTCCTGTGTCTGTGTCTAGACGCAAAGAGGTGTGGAATATGAAATGCCCGCAGTGCAAGGATGATATGGTCCAGAGCGGCAGTATTCTCAGCGGCAACTCCAGGTATGCTGTCTGGAAGTGCAGGAACTGCCAGATTGAGAAGATGGAATGTAAAGGGCTCAAGGAGTGAGCGGATAACCTTCAGTTTCAAGATGAAAGAGAGGATTTTCAAGAAGGCGGTGAAGTTCGTCAATTTCTCTTTTGTAGGCACCACAACTTTCGCCATGCAGCTGTTCTTCACCGTGCTTCTGACAGAGACTATGCTCTTGACATATTATGTATCTCACGCGATAAGCCTTGCGATAGCCTGGACAATCAACTTCATCTTCAACATGAAGTACACGTTCCACGTGAAGGGCAACCTGCGCGGGAGGATGGAAAGGTTCGCCTTGGTCGCTGTCGCGAGCTCTGTGTTCAACTGGATATTTGTGGTCGCGTCTGTGGAGTTCTTCAGCATGCATTACTTCATCGCTATAATACTGGTCAGCATAGTGCTCTCTGCAGTGATTTTTGCAACTGAGGAGATGTGGGTCTTCAGCAGGGCAAGGCTCGCAAAGCACTATGCCCGGAAGGCTCCTGCCGAGAGATAGTTCAGCTCTTTATAGCGCTCCGGATGCAGCGCATTATGGTCTTCTCTGCGTTTTTCCTGCTGACTGCGCACTCCGTCCTGATTGAGACCGCTTTGGGAGTCTCAAGAGGTGCTCCTATGTCTGTGACGAGCTGGACCTCAGCGGACTTGGCGCCTGATTTATCGACGAGCTCTTTTGCTATGGTATGTGCCGCTATCTGGTAGCTCCTGCCGGGATGCCTGGGGTTCTTGCCTGCGACCGCCTCTATCGACATGGGCCTTCCAGGGGTTATGATGCTGTTGTGCCTGTTGCCCCTGCCGACCTGGCCGTCGTCGCCCATCTCTGCGCTGAGTCCTGAGACAGTGAGGTAGACGGAGTTCTCGCCGCCGGTGACGTCGTCGAGCGTGTTTATCTCTGTCTTAACGCCGTATCTCCGTATGAGGTGCTCTGCGATGCTGTCCTTGATGATGACGTAGTCATTCATGTCCTTCACGTGCTTTCCTATTAGCGCTATCGCGACAGTCAGCTCTGTGATGTCCTTCTTCCTTACGCCCATGACCTTGATGTCAGGCCCTGCTGCGGGGAACATCCTCCTGAACTGCGGGGAGTTGAGGTGCGCGGCAGCGTCGATCACGAGCTTCTCTGTACTTGAGAACGGGTAGTGTGACGCGCCGAAGCTGGTGTCGTTCGCGACAGGCCTCTTTGACTTCGACACGACCTCAAGGTTTGCCGCTGCGGACTTTATGTCGACGACGACATCGAACTTCGCGAGCCTGAACTGCCTGAGGTATGCCTGCGCTGTCTCCTTTATCAGCTTCCTCACAGGCAGCCTTTCCTTGCCGCGCCTGTCTGTCGCCCTGCCTGCGATGGTGAGCTTTATAGGGGACAGTATCCTGCCGCCATTGAACCCGGGCCTCGCAGCTCCTGCGACAAGCAGCGCCTTGTCTATGTTGTAGTGCAGCACTGTGCCGAACCTTTTTATGTAGTATGCTGCGAGCGCCTGCCCGCATGCCTCGCACACAGCATCGCAGATAGAATCAGGATGGCCTATGCCTTTGCTCTCCACAAACTCTGTTTCCCTCTTTTCAACAGGATCATTGATCCTTTCGATGAATATGTCCATCAGGGACCCATTAGCCTCTGTCTTTTAAATAATTTTCCACATGGCTGGCCCTGTCACGAATGCAGTCAGCATCAATTAGTGAGGCCTATCAGGGAATCTGTCAAGGGCGTTGCAGGGGACGCCTCCGAGCGGAAGCGAGCGAGGCACCAAAGCGCCTGCCGCTTTGAGTGCCCCATCCGGGGGGCAGCCCCATCAGCAAAATAAGCGGTGGCCGAACTCGATGCTGACCGAGCGAAGCGAGATTCGTGGCAGGGCCCGATTGCTCTGCCTCACCCCCTCATGAACCTCGGCTTCCCGAGCCTCATCAGGAACCCTATCACGAGCATTATTGTCGCGAAGATGACACTGGTCAGGACTATCCTGATGAACAGGTCGTAGAAGAACAGTTCAGGGAACATGCGTATCAGGTTGTCGGTGAGCGGGTTGAGCAGCCATGTGTCTGTCCTGAAGAACATCTCGTGGAATTTGTGGAACGCGAGCGAGAACGTGAATGCCATCGCCATGAACGCGAGCGCTATGGCGTCGACAGCCGAGCCTATGCCTATGAGCATGCCTGATATTATCTTCTTTGAGTACTCGAATCCCTCGTGGTGCGGAAGCGTGGATGTGTGCTTCCTGACAGATATTATGAGGAGCATCATGGATATTATCGATATCCAGACCGATATGGTCAGCATCTGTGTGAGGAGCCTGAAGAGGTCCCTGACCTCGACGAGGTGCGCCTTCTCCTTCTCGTTGAAGAAGCCGGAGTCTATCGTGCCTGTGCCGTGCTCGAGGTAGTCTAGCAGGATTGCCGTCTCCTCTGTCAGGTTTGTGCCGGAAGGGAACTGCGACCTTATGTCATACTTCAGGTATTCCTTCTCGTAGAGGTCCTGGTCGAACGCTATGGCCTTGATGTTTGAGAAGTATATCATGGCTGCCGTGCTGAGGCAGAGTATGATGACGAGTACCGTTATTATCGGCTTGAGAATTTCCTTGTCCATGTTCATACGAACTCTATGCCTATTCTCCTGTCAGGGTTGAGCTGGAGCTGTTCCCTGAATGAAGTGACTGACGCCTTGACTATCCTGACCTTCTTGCCTTCCTTGGCCTTGGCGACGTTGTCTCCCCAGAACGTGAGCTTTATCTCTCCTGTGCTGTCCTTGATGAAGCCTATTGCGTATGGTTCCTGGCCGTAGTCCTTGCCCTGGACATCGCCGATGAAGTCTATCGTGCCCTCCACGTTGACGTCTTCCATGCCTTCCTTGAGGTCCTTTATCTTCGTGAACTTCAGCTTTGAGACATCTATCTCCTCCAGCTCTTCGGCATCCATGTCTTCCTCAAGATCCTCGTCTGACCAGAAGTCGTCTTCCATCTCCTCCTCTTTCTTGCCCTTCGCTTTCTTCTTTGCGACCGCCTTTTTCTTCTTTGCCATCTTAGTTGCCGTACTTGACTTCGCGCCTGTTGACAAAGTTGAACACGCTGAGCGCTGCTATGCTGCCTTCTGCGGATGCTGTGACTATCTGGTTGAACTCGTTGCTGCCGGTCGTTATGTCGCCAGCGGCAAAGACGCCTGGGATGTTTGTCGCCATGCCCGCATTGACTGCTATCCGTCCGTTTTTCGCGAGCGTGATGCCGAGCTCTTTCGCGAGCGATGTTATCGGTATCCCGCCGACCTCTATGAACAGCCCATCGAGACCTAGTTCTTTTCCGTTGTCGAGCATGACTTTCCTCAATGCGGTGTCGCCGAGTATGTGCGTGACGTTTGCTCTGTAGATGAACTCGACTTTCGGGTTGGCCTCAAGGTCCTTTGTCCTTGCGGGCTCTGCGCGCATGTATTCCCCGCGGTAGATTATATAGACCTTGCTGCAGTACTGTGACAGTATCTGCGCCGCTGTTGCTGCCGCGTCGCTGCCGCCCACGACCCCCGCGACCTTGTCCTTGTAGAAGAAGCCGTCGCATGTGGCGCAGTAGCTCACGCCCTTGCCTGCGAACTCGTCTTCGCCGGGGACCTCAAGCTTCCTCCGCTTTGTGCCCATCGCGAGTATGACTGTCTTCCCCGTGTATGTCTGCTTCTCTGTCCTGACAGTGAATGTTTCCCCTGTCTTCTCTATCTCCTTGACGTTGTCTTCGGAAAGGGGTATTTTGAATGAGTCCAGGTGCTCCCTGAACTTCTGCATGAGCTCCATGCCCGGGCCTTTGAAGCCAGGCCAGTTCTCTATGTCATGCGCCAGGTTGGCTGTGCCGCCCACTTCAGGGCCTATCACGACCGCTTTGAGGCTGTAGCGTGCCGCATAGATGCCTGCTGTGAGCCCTGCAGCACCTGCGCCAATGATCATGAGGTCATATTCGTTCTTTTCAGCCATTGAAAACACCATCTAAACTGCCCGGATAGCCTTATATTAGCATATAATCAGCCTGTAGGAAGAGTTTGGAAAGGTGTTTAAAAAGGTTGCGGTAGTTGAAGCGTGCCGCTATAATTTATTCAGCCAGCGTATCTATCGCTTCAAACCTGCGGGCTTTTGTCTGCAGTCCTTTCAGCGCAGCAACCGCCTGCCAGGTGTATCTGCCTGCAAACCTTGCAGCTATCTCTGTTGAGCTCTTTCCTTCTGCAATGAGCCGCATGACCTCTTCCATGTGCTCGGGAGCTACCTTCCTGTCTCCTGCCTTCTTGCCATCGTAGTCATTGCCTTTTTCATCTGCTTTGCTGTATCCTTCCAGTTGCCCGCGTGTGAAGCATCCTGGGTACGCTTCAATGATGTCCTCAATCCCGCACCCGAGTTTGAGGAAATCCCTTGCATCCTGTTCTGTAAGCACGGTTTCAATCTCCTGGGCGTCTTCCCGTGTTTGTGTCTCTTCGCTGCAAGGCTGCGCTTCGCATGCTTCTTTTCGCTTGTATGATGAGCCTAAGAAGACCCTTTGCGGTATGACCATCCTGTTGTTTTCATAGAAAAGGCCTGTGATTTTTTTGACCTTGCGTAAAAGTCTGTTTTCAGTTATTCCTCTTGATCCTAATGTGACTCTGACAGGTTCGGGCTCAAATGAGAATATGTCCGATACCGAAGAGTGCAATGTGTGTGATACTGGCTTGAATGCGAAGAAGTCTGCAATCATCGGGCTTCCGCTGTTGCTTACGTAGCCATATCTCTCGATCGCTTTTGGGATGTATGCCTTCTGTGATTTGTTCGCAAGCACTGCCAGCATCATCTTTATTGCCGCTCTTGGAAGCGGCGAGTGAGGAGTGCTCATGAACTCTTTGATCACTTTGTTCGTCATGAATATCGCAAACGCTTTTTCCGCCTCACATTCATCTAACTCATAGGTTTTCTTGCCGCAAGTTTCCGGGATTTTTCCCTGTTTGACATAATCTGAAAAGATTTCCCTTGCTATTTTCACTATTTTTGCCCTCGCAGGAACGTCATGGTAAAAGCTTCTTCCGACAGGCCAGCCGACCGTTCCTCCGACAAAGATATTGACTGTTTCGTATGTCGTGCTCTCTCTTATTTGTCCCAGCGTCATCCTGTCCTGCAATGTGTCAACAGCAGTTTCATGAGGCAGTGCTGACAGGTCTGCAAGATGCCCCTCCGCGATTGGCTCACGCTCCCGATCAATTGCTGCTTGGCGTTCCACAGCATCGACAAACATGTGCATGTATCTTCCGGCCATGAGTCTCTGCAGTGATTTGGATTCCCTTTTTGCAAGATAGACTGTCGCAAGCAAGCCCCTTTCAGAAAGGACCTGCCTTGACGCTATCGCCTCAAGGGTCAGTGAAGCGTCAAGTGTCTGCGGCCCTGTATAGTCCAGGCTTATGACATCAAAACTCTTGTCTGTCTCTGCAAAGAATCTTTTTGCATCCTGGCAGACGACTTCAATCCCAATGTCTGCCTGCCTGAGGCGCTCAGCCTTCTCGGGATAAAGCTCAAGGCCCACGATGTTCTGCCTTGGTATGCCTAGCTTGTCATACACTTCTGTGACTTCAATCGCGACCCCGTCAGGCTCTGCTCCAGGAAAGCACACCACGCGTGTATCTTCTGGCTTACGGTGCGGGAACCCATACTTTACTATAAAATCTCTCAGCTTTTCCCTGCTCAGCTGTTTTACAGGATCATCGTAGCTTTTGGGCATTTATCTCATGAAGAAATCCATCAGAGCCCTATTTAAACCTTTCGTTTTTTATCTCTCAATAGTGGTAACTAAAACATCCCATCCAAAAGGCCTCAAACCCCTAAATTTTATATACCTGGCAGGCTTTTTCCCAAACCAGCATGCCCAAGCTCCAGTTTTATCCTATAGACCTCACTTATAAGTTGGTGAGGGGCAGAGCAGCCGTCTACATGTACGGCCGGACAAAGGACGGGAAGCAGATATGCGTCATCGATGAGGGTTTCGCGCCTTATTTCTATGTCGTCCCGAAGAAAGGCGTCAGCATCAGCGCGCTCAAAGAGCAGCTCCAGGGCATGAAGTCAAGCAAGGCAGACATGGGTGAGAAGGGTGACGAGACATACGAGGTCACGAAGACCTCTTCTGTGAAGAGGATCCTTGAAGGCAGGGAGCTCGAGGCGGTGAAGGTCACTGTCAACATACCCAAGGCAGTGCCTGTCCTGCGCGAGGAGATTAAGGCGATGCAGGATGTGGAGGATATCCTGGAATATGACATACTCTATACAAGGCGTTACCTTATCGACAAGAAGATAATTCCGCTGATACTCACTGATGTTGAGGCAGAGCCCATCACAGACAGGGCTGAAAGGAGCCGCGTACCTCTCTTCAAGGCCTCGAAGATTGAACAGACCTCGAATGAGTCCCTTGATGACCTGAAGATTCTCGCGTTCGACATCGAGACGTACAACCCTGACGGCAAGCTCGCCATACCTGAGAAGCACCCTATACTGATGGTCTCGCTCTACGGAAGGGATTTCAGGCGCGTAATAACCTGGAAGCGCTTCAGGACAGACCTTGACTATGTGGAGTTCGTCGAGGGTGAGGCTCAGCTGCTTGAGCGGTTCAGGGAGCTGGTGAACGAGTTCGCTCCTGACATCCTTACAGGGTATTATTCTGACGGGTTCGACATGCCATTCATCATCAAGCGCGCAAACAAGTACAAGATAAAGATGGACCTCAGCCTTGACTATGAGGCAGCCACGCTTCCGAGGGGGAACATCCGCTCGATAGACACCACAGGCATAGTGCACGTTGATATCATTAATTTCATCCGCAGAGTCATCTCAAGGAAGATGAAGACTGATTCATTCCGTCTCGATGATGTCGCAGGAGAGCTGCTGGGCGAGAGCAAGGACGATGTTGACATCGCGCGGCTGGCGGAGTTCTGGGACAGGGGCTCTGATGAGCTTAGCGATTTCGCCAAGTACAACCTGAAGGACTCGCGCCTCACGTTCGAGCTCTGCGAGAAGGTCCTTCCGAACCTGATTGAGCTGGTGAAGCTCATCGGCCAGACCATAAATGACCTGAACAGGATGTCGTTCTCCCAGCTCGTCGAGTGGTACATCATGCGCAGGGCAGAGGAGTTCAGGCAGTTCATCCCTAACAAGCCCCACCACAATGAGCTCGAGGAGAGGATGGGCGAGCGCATAAAGGGTGCTTTTGTGTTCGAGCCGAAGCCGGGACTGTACGAGAATGTCGTCGTGTTTGACTTCAGGAGCCTGTACCCGAGCATCATAGTGTCGCATAACATCAGCATCGAGACCCTGAACTGCGGCTGCTGCAAGGACAAGGACCGCGTCCCTCATGAGAAGGTGCATCTCTGGTTCTGCAGGAAGAAAGAGGGATTCTTCTCCACAGTGCTGAAGGAGATAATCACTCGCAGGATGCGGGTGAAGGAGATAATGAAGACCGCTGATAAGAAGAAGAGGGTGTTCCTCGACGCCAGGCAGGAGTCGCTCAAGGTGCTTTCCAATTCTTTCTATGGCTATCTTGGTTTCTTCGCGGCAAGGTGGTACTGCAAGGACTGCGCGCGCTCTGTGACTGCCTACGCAAGGCATTACATCCACCAGGTCATAGACAGTGCCAAGGCAAAAGGTTTCGATGTGCTGTATTCTGACACTGACTCGGTGTTCCTGCACCTGACCGACAGGTCAGAGAAGGATGCGATGAAGTTCTGCGAGGAGGTGAACAACACCCTGCCTGGCATGATGGAGCTGGAGTATGACGGCACCTACACCCGCGCGCTGTTCGTCGCGATAAAGGACGCGGAGTCCGGCGCCAAGAAGAAGTATGCGCTTATCGACAAGGAGGACAAGATAACTATAAAAGGCTTCGAGACAGTGAGGAGGAATGTGAGTTCCATCGCAAAGAGGACGCAGGAGGAAGTCCTGAAGATAATCCTGAAGGGGAACGACCCGAAGAGGGCGTTCAGGTATGTGCAGGACGTGGTCAATATGCTCAGGGACAAGAAGGCAGAGGTGGACGACCTCTCTATTCCCACAAAGCTCACCCGCCCGATAGAATCTTATGACAGCATCGGCCCGCATGTCGCTGCTGCGAAGCGGCTGAAGGCGAAGGGTGTCGATGTCTTCCCGGGGATGATCGTGCGTTATGTCGTGACTTCAGGCAAGGAGCGCATCCGCGACAGGGCCAAGCTGCCTGAAGAGGTGAAGCAGGGCGACTATGACGCTGATTATTATATCAAGAACCAGGTCCTCCCTGCTGTCGAGAACATCTTCCAGGTGTTCGGCTATGAGGCAGATGAGCTTGCAGGTGCAAAAAAACAATCAAAACTAGGTGCATACTTCTGATTATA
>JAFGJH010000001.1 GCA_016929255.1 Candidatus Woesearchaeota archaeon | reverse complement strand
GGCATCCTAAGTATATAAAAGTTTCTAGACCTATTAAACGTAAATAATTATTGAAATTAATTCACTAATAATATAAAATATCCTGATTTATTTGAATTTAGTAAAAAATATGCTAATAGATTTTAATAAGCACCCCAGCGTACTATATATGGGCCGACCTATTTTGCCACAACACCCGAATACCGGATAACATTTATAAATGTTGTGCGATTAGGCATCCCAATCACCAAGAACAAACATAAAACCGGGTGGCAAACATGAAAAAACCGAAAATCAACCTCAAGATATGGCTCCCTGTCGCAGCAGTCGCGCTCATCATAATAATAAGCCTCATACTGCTGATGAGCAGCAGGACAAGGATCGCATTCCTGAACATAGAGGAAGGTGATGTCCAGGTAGATCAGGGCGACGGCTGGTCAGCAGCACAGGACGGCATGAAGCTGTCTGTCAATGACAAGGTCAGGACCCTGGAAGGATCAGCAGTGGTCGTCCTCTATGAGAGCGTCCTGGTACAGATGGATCCCAACACAGAGATATCCATCGAAGAGCTGAGCAAAAAGCACTCAAAGATACACCAGGAAACAGGAAGCACCTGGAACAAGTTCGCGAAGATAGCGGGGCTCCAGAGCTTCGAGGTCGAGACGCCCACAACCGTAGCGACAGTCAGGGGCACAGACTTCTGGGTAGACATGGACAGCGTAGGAGTCGCGGAAGGACAGGTAGAGGTGAAGATGGACGGCAAGCTCATGCAGGTCAAGCCCAACTTCAAGGCAGTGCGGGACGGCACAAAGGTCGTGCCTTTCGATGAGAAGGACATCCAGAATGCGATAATGAAAAAACAGCTCATGATAAATTATCTCCAGAAGATCAGGCAGCAGGAGATAGAGAAGCACAGGAATGCCTATGAGATGGCCAAACGCCTGAGAGGGTGGACTGACGCAGATGTGCAGAGATACATGGACAGGCTGGACAGGGGAGAGTTCGACGAGAATGATATAAAGAGGAAGACCGTCCTCCCAATCGAGTCAATCGACAAGTTCGCGAAGATAACATCAGAGATAAGGAAGCAGCAGGCAGGCATAAACCAACTCAAGCAGCTATCAGCAGGCACTTATACCGCTTATGGGGACCGCCAGGGACAGGTCATGGACGACGGGGAGCACGGCGACGGCGTGGCCGACAATGACTTCAGGACAGTCCTGCCAGGAGGAAGCGACCAGAAAGAGAACCAGCTGATGAATGTCATGACCACAGACATCAAGAACGAGCGGGAACAAGAAAACGCATTGGCCGACAACATCAACTGAGCGGTGAAAAATTGACAGGAAAGCTGCAGACCGCAATCCCTCTGCCAAAACAGCTCAAGCAGATAAAGAGGACAAGGCTGATGACCAGCCTCATCATAGCCGTCCTTGTAGCTGCATTGATGTCAACCGTGTTCTCACTGGGGCTCTACTCCAACATACAGCTCAGACTCTCAGACTTCATGTACGGCGGAGGCACACCGCTCAACAACATAGCCATAGTATCTGTCGACGACAAGAGCATACACGAGATAGGCAGGTGGCCTTGGGACCGCGGAAACTACACACTTCTTCTTGAACAGCTGGACAAGGCAAAGGTAATAGGATTTGACATAGGATTCTTCGAGCCATCAGACCAGGCAACAGACACTGAACTTGCAGAAGCTGTCGCGAGATCAGGAAAAGTCGTCATGCCGGTCGAATACCTCAGCTTCAAGTCAGAGCAAGGAGAGGTCGGAGGCGGCGAATTCCTGGAGTCCATACCGGAGGTCAAGGATGCAGCAGCAGCATCAGGATACATCAACGTCGTCACAGACCCCGACGGGATAACAAGGGCAGTCAACCTCAACATAAAAGGCGAGCACGAGCCATTCGCGTACGCGGTTTTCAGGCAATACATGAAGAGGCCTGTCGAGAAGAAGAGCAGGTTCCTCGTCAACTACATAGGCAAGACAGGGATGTACCCCACATACTCATTCTCGGACATAGTGAACGGCAGGTATGGCCCTGATGAGTTCAAGGACAAGATAATACTGGTCGGAGCAACAGCCCCCGACCTCCACGACAACTACTTCGTGCCCACCTCATACGGCCAGGCGATGCCGGGTGTGGAGATACACGCCAACACAATCCAGCAGTTCATAACAGGCAAGAACCTGAACATCGCACCTGACTGGCTGACAATACTCATAATAATTGCAGTCTCAGCGGGTGTCGCACTGCTCGTCTTCTACCTGCCGATATGGCTGGGCACAGCGGTATCTGCAGCAGGGCTGATAGCATACACATTCACCGCAATATCCATATTCAGCACAGGATGGATACTCAACATCATCTACGTCCCTGCCACGATAGTCGCGACATACGTAGCCACCATGATATACTTCTACCAGTCAGAGAAGAAGCACAGGAAGAAAGTGCTCGGTGCATTCGAGAAATACGTGTCGAAAGACGTGATAAAGCACATCCTGGAGAACCCTGACAGGCTCAAGCTGGGCGGCGAGAAAAGGGAGATAACAGTGTTCTTCTCGGACATAAGGGGTTTCACCACGATATCAGAGAAGCTCACGCCCGAACAGCTCGTCGCGCTGCTCAACGAATACCTCACAGAGATGACCAACATAATCCTCAAGCACAACGGCGTGGTCGACAAGTACATGGGGGACGCGATAATGGCTTTCTGGAACGCGCCGCTCGACCAGCCCAAGCACGCGGAACGCGCATGCATGACATCGCTGGAGATGGAGAACAGGCTCAAGGAGCTGCAGAAGAAATGGTCAGACGACGGCGTCCCCCCGCTCGAGATAGGCATAGGCCTGAACACAGGCCCAGCGGTCGTCGGCAACATGGGAAGCTACGAACGCTTCGACTACACGGCGATGGGTGACACAGTCAACCTGGGAAGCAGGCTGGAGGGCCTGAACAAGCCATACGCGACAAGGATAATAATCAGCCAGACGACAAAGAAGCAGATAGAAGGCAGGCCGTTCCTCACCAGGAAGCTTGACCTCGTCGCAGTCAAAGGGAAGAAAGAGCCGATAATGATATACGAGCTGGTATCAAAAAAAGAGGACGCGAAGCATTGGTATTCTGACGTCATAAGACACTTCGAGTCAGGCCTTGATCACTACTTCAAACAGAAGTGGGAAGAGGCGGTTAAGGAGTTCAAGGAGGCAGACAAGATACGTGAAGGCGGAGACCCGCCTTCAAAGGCATTCATCGAAAGATGCGAGCACTTCAGGAAGCACCCGCCGGGCAAGGACTGGGACGGCGTGTGGGTGATGAAGACTAAATAAAGAAGAATAACAGACAAGATAAAACAAAAAAAAATTCTCAGGGACAATCCCTAGGGCATGAAGTCATGTCCTCGCCGGCTTCGCACTTGCCATCACCGCACACAGAGCCTGCAGCCTGCCGGGCAGGGCAGTCGTCATCGCAGTTGGAGCTGTTCTCACCAGGCTCGCAGGCATGGTTGCCGCAGACAGGCTCGCAGTCAGTGTCGGTGTTCGCGTCACAGCCCTCAGGGCAGCACCCATCATTGTTCTTGCAGCTCTTTATCAGCTCGTGCCCGCAGTAAGCGTTAGGGTGCTGAGCAAAGAAGCAGGTGTCCACCGTGCAAGCATCATCATCCCTGCAGTCGCCGTTGCTGCCGCACTCAGGGACCTTGCACTCTGCCCTGTAGCACTCAGCAGGGGACTCGCACGCACAGTCCTTGGCACAGCGGTCGCAGTTCTCGCCCTTTTCAGGGCTGCACACACCATCGCCGCAGAAAGGCTCTGAAGGCTTTTCTTCCTCAGGCTCTGCAGCAATCTCTGGACGCTGCCCAGGAAGCTCTGCAGCATGCACCTCCATGGGCTCAGGCGCTGGAAGAGGCTCTATGACCTCATCAACCTGCTGCCCCTGAAGTACATCCTCCTTGCAGCCGACGAGCAGAAGAAGCGAAATGACAACCAATACCGCCAGAAAACCGCACCTCATGATATCACCCCAAAACCCTCTTAAGATAATCCGCAGTTATCGAGTTATCAAAACATATGACTGCTTTATTAATATTCTTTGCCCTGAATCCCCTGAACACGGACCTTATGATTCGGAGCGACTCCTTCGGCCCGACACCATACGTCGGCCTTGCACACATCAACGGCAGAGCGATGCTCTTCGCACCGACTGAGTCCGCCAGCCTCAACGCCTTCCTGAGCGCGCCGGCAAGCGTCGAAGGCGTGGCCTTGAGCCTTCTGGAACCATTGATGCACAGCTTATATGACATACCTACCGCATGGATGACCGGACGCCGGTCAGTCTTTGACCAGACCCTCTGCAAGACAGCGTCACCGCGCCTGATCTCCTCCCCTTTCCTGCTGACAAGAATCCTGAGGCAGCCCAGCTGGGCATAAGTGGGTGTCCAGCGCTGTTCCCTGTAGACGCGCAGGTAATCATTCTTCATGCACTCAGGCAGCTTACCCAGCAGTGCAGCGTATTCCCTCTTCTCTCCAGAAGTGAGGCGCTGCGACTTCTTCCTTATCCTGCCTGCGCCGCTGGTGCCAAGAAGAAGGAATCCATTGGCTGAGTTGATGACCGCATCGACATGCTGGTCCACAGCAAACCCTCTTTTGTACAATATATCCATGATACTGAGATTAAGAGATTCATTTATAATTCTTTCTGAGCAAAAAAGCCCGGAACATAGGAAACAAGAAAGAAAAAAGAAAACAAAAAAGAAAAAAACAGGTGATTCACATCCGGCTGCAGCCACCGGCCGGGCTCAGCCTGGAGCCATCCGCATATATGTATGGTCATACGCCAACGCCCGGATTTGAACCGGGATACCCTTGCGGGAAACGGTTCTCACGAATGCCTGCATCCGTGGTCGCCCAACGAAATTGTGCATTTTCGAGACCGTCGCAGTACCAGGTTGTGCCACGTTGGCATTGAGCGCAGAGTTTTTGTGCATCCTTGCGGAAAACGGTCCGCTCGAACAGGTCTTCGAGACCGCAGCAGTTTTCCGCTCCGCGCAAACCTTCGCTTGCGCGAAGTGCAGGTTGTGCCACGGCGTCGTAACAGGAGGGAAGATAAAGAAACAGTATAAAAAGATTACTAAACCATTCACTCCACTGTCACGTACATCCTCATGTTCCCTGAGAATATGTCCCTCACAACAAACAATCCACTCTCGCTGAAGGTGTAGTTCCATACATTGCCCTGGAGCAGCCTCGGAGACTCTGCGTGCCTGACAGTGTCAAAACCCTTGCCTGATTCGACAGCGAGCTGGTGGGGCCAGGAATCATGGTTCTTCCAGTAAAGAGTGGTGCCTACACTGACTGTCTGGTTGCCTGAAGTCATGGTCTTCTCCGGAGTGAGCTGTATCTCCTCAACCTCCTCAGGGAGCTCCTCCTCAACAGCCTCCTGCTCAGTGCCCTCTACACGCGTGCCTATTGTCGCAGGCACCTCGCTCTCAGGCTCTGGAGCAGGGGCGGGCGGAGCTATCACCTCTTCCTCAGCAGGCTGGACCTGGCCCATCTCAGGGACTGGAACCTGCTGCACAGGAGCGGGAGATGGCTCTGCCTTCCTGGCACAGCCAAAAGCAAGAACCGCAAAAACAAAAACAAGGACAGTCAATACCGTGAAAAGCTTCCTCATGAAATCACCTTTTTTGATTGATTTGATTTATGCTGTTTTTAAAGGGCAACTAATATTTAAAATGTGTGGAAAGAGCCCATCAAAAACTTTATATAATCAGCACCACCCATTCCTGCACACCAAGGGGGTTGATATGGCAGAAATACACCTAGCATTCGCAGGCAATATCGGAGTCGGCAAGACAGAGTTCTCACAGCAGATACTGAAAGAGCCCAACAGGTCGCTGCTCCTAAGCTTCCTCAGGAAAGGTGAAGGTATAAAATCATTCCAGGAAGTGCCTGAAAGAAGGCTGCTCACAGAGTTCTACAAGGACAACAAGAGATGGGCATTCACATCGCAGATGTACTACTTCACGCTCAGGCTCGGCATACTCAGGAGGATACAGGACTTCCCAGGCATAGCAGTCGAGGACAGGACCATATTCGAGGACAGGAACGTCTTCGGCCAGAGCCTGTTCGAGCTCGGAAACATGCACGAGCTTGAGTACTATGTCTATGACAAGACATTCAAGCAGATATGCGAGAACTTCAGGCCGCCCACGCTGCTGGTCTACCTCAAGATAAGGGATGTGAGGGTGCTGAAAGAGAGGATAATGAAAAGAGGGAGGGATGAAGAGAAAGGGATATCTACAGAATACCTCCAGAAGCTAAACGACAACTACGACAAGCTCTTCGACGACTACCCACACCACAAGCTGGCAATAAACGCAGAGACAGACATGTTCGAGCACCCATCATACCACACCACAGTCGTGTGCGAGATAGCGCAGAAGCTCAAGAAGATAGGATTCTTCCAGAAAGGCGAGGAAATGTCCGCAGAGCAGAGCATGCTCATGAAAGGGCATGATTTCACGTATTGACTGTTTCTTCATACATGCCTATATGGAATAACAGTTCACATTCATCGGCACCTGTTGAAGACAGAAAGGGCAGGACCATACTGAATCATGACCGCATTGAATGCATCACTCACCGCATCCCACTGCTCCTGCTCACACTCGCTGCGCTCGTTTTCAGGAGGCAATCTCACCCCGCCTATCACCACTTCCTCAAGCTCGCCGGCAGTGCTCATCTCCGCATGAACGTCGTTCGAAGGCTTGTCGTCAAGGTAATTGCACTCAAACTCGTACCTGCACCTGAGACCTGATTTGGTAGGCTCATCAGTATAGCGAACAGTCATGCCGTTGCGGAAACCAACGGATATATGCAATGCGGAGCTGTCCAGCAATACAGGAGATTCTGCAGGTCCTGCAGAATAACAGCCAAGACCCGAAGCGACCAGCAGAGCAGCAAGATAATTTCTCATACACACTCACCTACCCATCCTTTCAGACTCAGCCTCTATCCTGTCCTCGATGCAGGTGGTCATCATCATATCAAAAAGAGGCATGTAATTATCCCACATCATCCTCGCGCTCCCGCTGGCAGAGTCCCACAGGTATCGGTCAGAAGGGCTGCTCTCCTCACTTTGAGTAAGCTGCCTTCCGCCGTAAGACACAGACTCCACAGACCCGTCCATCCCCAACACCACCAGCGTGTCGTCTGATGTCCCCTCAGAATTCACGCCAGCCTCGTACTCAAGGCGTATCAGCATGCTGCTGTCATCCTGGTAAGAGGCGCGGTAGCGCATCCTTATTCCAGCATCACACTCACAGGCAGGAATCATGAAAGAGAACCCTTCCCCATTCCCAGGCTCATCACAATCAAGCTGCTCAAAAGGCGCAGCACTCACCCTGCCCATAGTGTTCATGCTCTGATAACGGCAGCCTGCAGCGCCCACCCCTAAAGCCACTGAGGCCGCGACAGCCAGATACCTAAGCAGCCCCATGCTGCAGAAATAGCCACCATGCCTTTTTAAATCTTTGGGAAGGCTGTTTTACAAAAGCAATGACACGACAGAAAGGCAGGAAAAGAGGCACTTACCCCCTCTTTACAAAAAGCTCCTCGAACATGATGAAGTATATGAACTGCATCGCAAGAGCGATTATCGCAGGGACTGCCGTGTCAGAGTTGAAGAGAAATATCCCCAAGGTTATGGAAGTGCCTACATTCTTCTGGCTGGCGTAGAAGGAATAAGCCACTGCTTTTCCTGGCGAGAGACGCCTTGAGATGAAATAGACAGCCAAGCCAGTCCCGAAGATCGCCAAGAAATTGACCAAGTAAACATACAGCACACCATCAGCAGCGAGATCAAAGAAAACATCCCTGTTTATGGACATGCTTATGAATATGACGATGCCCAGGCAGATGTTGGTGATTGCCTTCTCATAATCAAAAAGTCTGCTGCCAGACCTGTATGTCCTGTAAGCAAGGTACATCGGGACGATTATGATTACGACAAGTATCCTGGCAAGGGCATTAAAATCCACTGTCTTGCCGAAGAGCAATAGAAGAGCTGCAGGGATTATGAACAATGACAGGACAAAAGAGATGAACACAGGCACATCCACAGTCTCGCTGTCGCACTTAGAGAGATAGCAGAAGGGTATTATGGAAACAGCCGGCGGGACCAATGCTACAAGGATGAACCCTATGAAAAAATCATGCCCCGCCCCGAAGAACGCAAAGCCGATAAGGACATATACTCCTGACAGCACCACATAATTGACAAGTATCAGGTACAGCATAGCCTTCAGGTTCTTCTGAAAGCGGAACTTCTGACCCATGAACGGCCGCAGCGAGAAGTACATGACAATACCCAGACCCAGCTCTATCCCCACCTTAAGACCGGAGACATCGACAGCGAAGAGCAGAGGAAGGATTATCGACAGCGCCAGCATCAGCTCAGTACGCTCAAGGAAACGCAAGATGAATGATTTCATTATCCCTCCTTTTCCATACGAAAACAACCACACATCAAACAAGGACAATTTATAAATTATTGCATGATAAAAGACCGCTTACATGACAGCAAGATTTATATTCAGCAGCAGACTATCTGAACACACAACATCAGGGGTGGTATTACCATGAAAGGACTCGCATACATCGCATTGATGATCATTCTTGTATCGCTTGTCGCAGGCTGCGGCATAATGAAGGACACTTACACAATACAGTCAAGACCCAAGGCAGCGCAGGCAGAGACGCTGGCACATGCAGAAGAGGCTGAAGAGCAGGAGCCAGCACAGGCACCCACAGAGACAGCACCTGCACCGAAGGCACCGGCAAAAACAGCGACAACGACCGCAAAAACAACTCCTGCCACGACAGGCATGAGCCTGGAGGAAGAGGAAGCAAAAGCAATAGAAGCGGCGAAAGAGTTCGTCAAGAGCCTTGACGGGTACAAGAACCAGCACGGAAGGGAGCTGAGCGTCCTCAGCACAGTCAAGACAGGAGAGAACGGAAGCTGGATAGTCGAGGTAAGATTCACACGGGACCTGCTGTACTACCCTGACAAGACAGAGTACATAAAGGTCAATGTCAAGCTCAAGGACTGGAAGATGTCAAGCTACACGTTCGGCTGAACAGAAACTAACTAGAATGTATTTGTTCAGCTTCTACTGCCGCAGCGCAAACCTGCAGTGCAGCGACAAGCGCCTTGGCATCTCGCTCACTACATTCGGAGGTTT
>JAFGJH010000013.1 GCA_016929255.1 Candidatus Woesearchaeota archaeon | reverse complement strand
CCAAAAATTTATATATAAAAGGGAATTACTAGGTAAGTCAGGGGACATAAAAAGGGATGCAAAGCTTCAAACGCCTGGAGCTGAATTTCTAGATGAGATTATTGATTATCAGCAGTCCGGGCAATGAACATTAGGGTGAAGGGCTGATGTCAGGACAAGATGATGAAAAGTTTATAGACCCGAAAACAATAGATGATATGATAGAGTGGGGTGCATCGCATATAGAGCGGAATGGCGCACCGCCGACAGAGAATGATCTTGAAGGGAATCATCTCACTTTCTCTTTGGAACAGGTGAACCAGGCCTTTGGAAGCTGGGATGGTTTTGTCGCCAAAGCTGATGAATTCTACACGAGCATGCAGGAGCCTACACTGGTGACAGGCATGACTCTTCCTCCGCTTCATCCTGAAGATGAGACCGAACATGCTGAAGAAAGGGATGAAGAAGGCAGCGGACTTCTCAGGGTCCTAATGCCTGAGACAAGAGGCGCTTCTGTATCTCGGGTCAAGAAAGGCGATGATGATTTTTTCTCAACATCTCCTCCTGCAGATGAGAAAGGTGTGCAGATCCCTAAAGAACCGGCAAGGTCAGAGCATACGAGACCTTTCGGCGCAGTGCTGCTTGATCAAGTTCCTGAAGACAGAAAAGATGAGATATTGGCGGAAGCTAGACGCCAAGGCGCGATAGTGATTCCCGGCAGCGTCGGGAGTCCAGAAGAAGAAAAGAAAAAGCCAGCACAAGGAACGCTTCAGGGCTTGCCTCAACCATTTACCGGAAAAGACCAGGTTGCTGGATCTCCTGCTGAACCAGAAGTGCCGCATGGAGCTACACTCCCTGGGCTTCCTTCGATTGCCGCTGAACCGGATGCGCGCCAGCCTACAATGGCAGGAATGGGACCCGCGCTTACGCCTGACGAGCTGAAGGCAGCTGTAGCACCGCCTGTTGAAGTGGAACAAGGGCCTGCCGAAGCAGGGCAAGCGCCTGCGAAGAGCACGATACAAGGCCTGCCTGCTCCTGTTGTGGCAGCCTCGGCAAGGACCGCTGACGAACCTGACAAGGTGTTTATCAGTTCTGAATATCTCTGGAGGATTGCTTCTCCCGGAACAGATGCTCTTAAGCCTGCAGAAGAGAAAGCCAGGCCTGAAGAGTCTCCTCTCGAGTTGATAGTCGAGGCTGCAGCGCCCGCTACTGCATCTGCAAAACCTGCAGAAGATGGCCATTCCCTTTTCTCAGGCGAGGATGATGTTTATGCTCCTGAAGAGCCAGCGGCAAAAGACCGCAGGTTTGATGAGGAAGTGACGAAGACGTACAGGCCGGAAGAAAGACCTGCCGTCGGGATGGCGGTTCCCGCGCCGTCGGCAAAAGCGGCTCCTCATGCTGATGACAAGATAGGCAGGATGATCGATGACGAGATAACATCGATAACATCTTCTCATTCGACCGCTTTGGAGCAGCGCCTGGAGAGGGAGAAAGCAAATGCTGCTGCAAAAGCAGGGGCAGCCGAGGCATATTCTCCGCAGCAGGAAAAGAAGCCCGAGGCAGAAGGGAATGCTGAAGAGGAGAGACCGCAAGGATGGTACGCAAGGTTCAATTCATGGAGAGATAGGAGAGCTGAAGAGAAGAAGAAGGCAGCGGAAGAAAAAGCCAAGGAAGCACTTGCCAGGCAGAAGGAAGAGCCCGTGGAGCCGGCCATGAGCAGGCGCAAGAAGGCATGGATATACGGCGGCGTCGCCGCAGGTGTGCTCGCACTGGGCCTGGGGATAGGCGGTTACCTCGCTATGCGCGGCCAGGAAGGGAGAGACACATCAAGGCATGATACTGCAACAGCAGCCGCAGTGCATGATACAGGCGCACCGACGATAGATTCCTCTGTCAACAGTGCACTTGCGGCACTTCACACAGCATCTGATGCTGGTTCAGGAAGCGTCGCAGCGCCAGAGCCTGACTCAGGCCACACTTCACCCGCAGGACCCGCGGCAGCTGCAGGAGGGGATGGGGAGCCAGAGACGGCACCGGATACTGCTGGCGGTGATGCTGTAAGAAAGAACTGCAATCTGAAACTGGAGATGCATTTTGATTCCACCAATTATGTCTCAAGGGATGCTCTTGACGCGCTGAGCGATTATCTCGTCGGCCGGTACACCGATGGTGTCAGGCACATCACAATCTACGCGCACAGGAGCATGGAAGACCGCGAGGATTTCGCAAGGTCCGGCCACCCTGTGCTCAACGACGGAAGGTACAACACAGACCTAGGCGCGAGGAGCGGAGCGAAAGCCCTGCGTGACGCCCAAAGATTGGCCGCTGCAGCAGGGCTTGAAGGCCTCGAGTTTGATGTCGAGAACCTGAGCGAGACAGACATATACGCTGCAGGCACTGCAGAGAGGGAGCTCGCGAATAACAGAGGGGTCACATTCTCACCAGTTCTTCCGAATCCCGAGACACACAGGGAAGCTGCCGAGGAGCTCAGCGGCTGTGAGGACAGTGTGCCATGCGGTGAGGGCTGCGTTCCTGCAGGCAGCACTGACGGCAGCGGTTCCGGTAGGATCGGCAGCCTTGATTCGCACGGAAGCGGAGCAGGGCAGGCCGCTGACAGCAATGATGTCCTGATCGACGGTGCTGATGACATCCCTGTATACGCAGACCTGTCAGGCCTTGATTCTCCGGACGGTGCTGTGCAGGCTGAGAGTCAGGATGACATCCCCATCTACGTGGAGGTCATGCTCAGTGATAAGTATGGCATACCTATCTTCGGCGACTTGGCTGTCGATGAAGTGATTTCCAGGAACAGCAGGTTCACGATTTCGGACGATAGTGTCGTAAGAGACTCTTCAGCCACAGGTTTTGCTGATGCATATGACAACAATTTGGCGAAGGAGTGCCTGAAGATGGCCGGCACGATCAACAGGGAGTACAGGCACACGCTGTTCGGCCAGCAGTACGGCAATGCCCTGTCAAAGGGCAACTTCTCTGCTGAGTTCGAGGCGAAGCACGGTTTCGCATGCCCTGATGGTGTAGCCTCTGATGTGTATACGTTGATGGCAGCATGCATGGGTGATGAGCTCGTCAGCAGGCTCAGGCAGCTTTTCGCAGAGAAAGGCATGATAAGTGTGCCTGGGGAAGCGGTCACTGAGCTTGATTACGGCGAGTTCGAGGTCCTTGACGATGACGGCGAGTGGGTCATGCCGCTGGGCGACAAGGACTATGAGCCGATCGAGGATTCCCTGCAGGCTTACGGGCATAGGGACACTCCTCCGCCGATACCAGCGCAATATATGCAGAAGAGGGAGATTTCCCGGCCCACACCCGTGCAGTATACTGCCGACGCAGGAAATGGGGCTGTTGAAGAGCTGTCTGAATCAGACATAGTTGAAATGCTCGACGATGACGGCGAGTGGGTCACGCTGCTCCACGACAATGACTATGAGCCGATCGAGGATTACCCGCAGGCTTACGGGCACAGGGACATTCCCCCGCCGATACCTCAGAGCTACGCGCCTAATGCGGATGATAGGGTGATTGAGCTGTCTGAAGCGGATATCGAGCCCATTGATGAAGGTAGAGAATATGACAAGGACAACCTTCTGCCACTTCCGGGTGCAGCCGCATCGGCTGATGTCCGGGACGCTCTTGCAGAGCTGCTCGCGCTTGAGGATCAGAGAACCTCTTCGGATCCGCACAGCAGGCTTGCAGAGAAGCGCAGCGCTGCTGAGGACAAAGCAGAGATTGACAGGATGTTCGACGAGCTCATGGCCTACGAGGCAGAGCGCGAACAGAGGTATGCTGCTTAATCATTTCTTATTACTCTGGCAGCGCCGCCGCTCGTTACCTGGCTGCAGCCACCGCTCTTAGCGTTTTATCAGACCAAAGAAACGGAACGGGTTGCACTTTGACGACAAAAGGAAGTTATTGCGCAGCACAGTCAGGGCCGTGAGCAGATAGCAACCGACAGCAGGGTAGGAGCGTGGCTGCAGCATCTTATAATCTGGCAGCATGTCACCGCGTCAGGTCTCGACAAGATTACCCGAATTCTATCTTCCCTTCGAGATAGACCCCTTTGTGCAGCTCGACAGGCCGCCAGTCGTCGTGGACAAGCTTCGCGTCGAGCCATTCTGAGAGCTCTTTCTCGTTGCCTATTGTTGCGCTGAGCCCTATCAGCTGGACCTTTTTCAGGAGCTGTTTCAGTATGGTTATCAGTATCTCGAGCGTCGGCCCCCTTCCAGGGTCGTTTAGCAGGTGTATCTCATCGACAATCACCACAGCGACATCCCGCAGCCACGGCGCGTGGTGCCTTATGAGCGAGTCGAGCTTTTCAGAGGTTGTTATAATGAGGTCATATGTGTGCAGGTGAGGGTCTGACGAGTCGAAGTCCCCTATGGACATCCCTATCTTTATCAGGTGGGCATACTTGCGCCTGAAGTCCTTGTGCTTCTCGCTGGCGAGCGCCTTCAGCGGAACGATGTAGACTGCCTTCCCTTTCCTGTTGAGGATGGAGTTCATGAAGGCGAGCTCTGCGACAAGGGTCTTGCCGCTGGCAGTGGGTGTGCAGACGAGCAATGACCTGCCTTCGAGCAGACCTGCCTTTATCGCCTTTGCCTGTGCTGGCCTCAGCTTGTCTATCCCTTCCTTTTGCAGCACAGAGTGCAGCTGTTCAGGTATCCTGTCCTTGATTGACCCCAGAGTTTCCATGGGCATGTTAAAAAGAAACGGGTATTAAATAACTTATGATTGTTACTCAGGGTTGTCCTGTCCTGGTTATGTACTTGTTGGCTATGTCTATGTAGTCCTGCAGGTGCCTTGTTATCAGGAAGTTCTTGCGGACGTGCTCCCTGCCTTGCGCTCCCATCTCCTGCCTGAGCCTTGTGTTGTTTATCATCTCGGTGCAGTGCTTCGCGCCTTCGTTGATGTTGTTTATCAGGAAGCCGTTCTTGCCGTGGATGACCTGGCTGGGTATCCCGCCGACAGCGGTCGCTATGACCGGCGTCCCTTTCCAGAGCGCTTCAGAGACAGTGAGGCCGAAACCTTCCCTTATGCTGTTCTGTATGATTACTGACGAGTCTGTCTGCAGCGCATTGACAAGCACGTCGTTGCGCTCGGTTATCAGGTGGACGTCCTTCTTGTCGCCTATCTTGTCGCGCACCTTCTGGTAAATTGCAGGGCCCTCTGGGTCGTCTGATGCCATGTCTCCCATCAGCACAAGCTGGCAGTCCACTTCCTTCCTTGCCTTTTCCCATATCTTCACGACGCCAAGCGGGTCTTTCCACGGGTCGAACCTTGATATCTGTGTGATGATTGGCCTGTCCTGGTCTATGCCTCTTTTTCCCAGGACCTGCTTCCTCTTGTCCTCGCGGATCGGCGCGTTCTTTATGGATAGTGGGTCTATCGACGGCATTATGATGTGCTGCGGCTGCGTGACGTCAGGCTTCTTGTACTGGTCCATGGAAACTATGACGCCGTCGTACCTGTTCACGTACGGCTGGATGAATCCCCAGATGCTGGGGTTTGCGTTCGTTATGTCGATGTGGCATCTCCACAGCCAGGGCTGCCTCTTCTCGTAGTGCATTATCATGGCCAGCGGCTGGGGGTCATGCACGACCACCAGGTCTTCTGTCTTGAAGTGGTTCATGATGCAGTTGCGCTCTGTCTCCTCAAGGTATACCCTCTTCCTGAAGCTGGTCATCTTGGCCTTGGGGTCTCCCTGCAGGCCGTTGTGCATCTTTTTTGTGATGTTGAAGAGGTGGTATGAGCCTTTGAATATGCGCCAGCTCGTGTCTATCTTGAGCCTGTTCATGAGTATGACTAATGTGTTGAGTATCTCCGCCACGCCCCCGCCCTGCGATGTCGAGTTGACATGGGATATGTGGCAGCCGGCAAGCCTCCCAGAAGAAGTTTTGAGCCTCTCGATGACCTCTTTTCCCGCTATCTTCTCATAGTCCTTGAGGGTTGGTATCATTTTTTGGTTTAAAAACATAAGGTCTGGTTTATTTATATCTTTTGAGTATGCGAAGTCTCTTAGAAGGGACAAAAGAGCTCCTAAAGCATTTTCAAGCGACGATAGAAAAGCAAAAGTTTAAAAAATAGGTTTTACAACACCAAAAACAGAAGTAAATAGAAGAAAAGAGTTTTTAGACACTAAAAAACCATTTTAATCGATTTTAAACATATAAAATTGGATTTAATCATTTACTTTCTGATTTTAAAGAAAAATAAAGGAGATAAATGAAAAAAATGTCAGAAAAGACCCTTATAAAAACAGAAAAACCTGAAAACAACATTAAACCAACATTTGCGGTTCTAGGTGCGGGATGCGGCGGTCAGACATTTGCAGGGGACATCGCTTCAAAAGGTTATAGTGTCAAGCTGTTCAACAGGTCGCCAGGGAGGCTTGGCAATCTCCTGAAGAGCAGAAAGGTAAATTTGGAAGGAGCGATACAGGCTGAAGGGCATCTTGAAGCAGTCACGACAGACATCGCAGAGGCGATGGATGGCGTTGATGTGATAATGGTCGCGACTACTGCTTTAGGCCATAAGGATATCGCAAGGTCAGTAGCTCCCTACCTCAATGACGGGCAGGTGATGATGCTCAACCCGAGCAGGACTTTCGGCGCGCTCGAGGTTGCTAATGAGATATATTCTGCAAGACCTGATGTAAATGTGATAATCTGCGAGGCCAACACACTGGTCTATGCCACAAGGGTGACCGAGCCGGGGCAAGCGCGCGTTTTCGGTGTGAAAAATGAGGTCGCCATCGCCACTCTCATACCTTGGCAGACAGGTTATGTGTTGGATATTCTCAGCCCCCTTTTTCCGCAGATGAAAGCCGCCAAGAACATACTCGTCACGAGCTTGGGGAACATAGGTGCCATATTCCATCCGACAATAACCATATTCAACCAGCAGAAGATACGGGAAGGGAGAAGGTTTGAGTTCTATTGTGAGGGTGTCAACGAGGTCACAGCGAAATTTATGGAGAAGCTGGATGATGAAAGGCAGGCGATCGCAAGGAGCCTTGACACCATGATCCCCTCTTTGGAAGAATGGCTTGAGAGCAGATATTCTATCAGAGGTGACAGCCTTTGCAGCATGATAAGAGACAACCCCGCATATAGGGGGATATATGCTCCTGATACCTTGAAACACAGGTATCTGCTCGAGGACGTGCCTACAGGGTTGGTCCCTCTTTCGCTCGTCGGAAGGGCATTGGGCATTCAGACGCCGAACATGGACTACTTGATTGCGGAAGCAGAGCGCATCACGGGCTATGACCTGAGGCTCAACGGCAGGACGCTGTCCAGTCTTGGTCTTACAGATGTTAACATCAGGAAAGAGCTTTTTGATTTCATATATGATAGAAGAAGAAGCAGCGAGGTGTACAGGTGAAGATAATAGGTGCATCAGTAGGGGACTGCGTGCATGTGCAGGGGGTGTATAATTTCCTGCGGGATGCGGAGGAAGCAGGCCACGAGACCGTATTCCTCGGACCTGCAGTATCGATAGAAAGGCTGATTGAAGCCATAAAAAAGGAGTCTCCTGATGCTGTCGCCATAAGCTACAGGCTTACACCCCGGACAGCGGAGCACACGCTCTGCGAGCTCAAGAGCAGCCTCGACAGGGAAGGTTCGGGCAGCGGCAGCATAGACTTTCTTTTCGGAGGCACCCCTCCTGTCGCTGAAGTCGCTAGGAGGTCGGGGCTGTTCAGGCTTGTCTCCGACGGCAATAATCCTGATGAGGTCAGGTCATACCTGAAGCAGGGAAGCGGAGACAGACCATTGAAGGAAGTTCCTCCTCAGGACGTCATAGGCAGGATGCGGTGGAAAAAAGGGGCACCGCTGGTCAGGACGCACTTCGGCCTCCCTGATCTTGATGATACAATCGGAGGCATAGGGATCATTGCTGAATCTGGACTGATAGATGTCGTATCTTTGGGCACTGATCAGGATGCGCAGGCCAGCTTCTACCATCCTGAAATGCAGGATGCGGGGTCCAGAGGTGCTGGAGGCGTTCCTGTCAGGCTGCCTGATGATTTCAGGAGACTTTTCGCAGCGACGAGAAAAGGTAATTTCCCGCTCATGAGGACTTATGCAGGCACTGATGATCTTATCAGGCTTGCGGAGATGTATGAGGATGCATTCGGCAATGCCTGGGCTGCAGTGCCGGTATTCTGGTTCAACGCGATGGATAGGAGGGGCCCGCACAGTCTTGAGGAGTCTGTCAGAGAGCACCTGAAGCTTATCCGGTGGAACGCAGAGCGCGGCATCCCTGTAGAGGTTCTTGAGGCGCACCACTGGGCCATGCGCTGGGCGCATGACTCTCTTGTCGTCGCTTCTGCTGTCCTCGGCGCAGAGATTGCGAAGGCATGCGGCGTGAAAGACTACATACACCAGTACATGTTCAATGTGCCTCCCGGAAGCTCATTCTCGAATGAGCTCGCGAAGATGCTCGCGGTGAAGGAGATGGTTTCCGCCCTTGAGGATGGAAGTTTCAGGACATATACGCAGACAAGGACCGGCCTGCCGAGCTTCCCGAATGATCTTGAGGAGGCAAGGGCGCAGCTGGCCTCTTCCACAATGCTCCAGATGCAGCTCGCTCCGGACATAGTCCACGTCGTGAACTATACTGAGCCCCACCACGCAGCCACAGCTGATGAGGTTGTAAGGAGCGCAAGGATAGCATACCATGTGATGAGGAATTCTGCGGGTGCGCCGGACATGACTGAAGATCCAGGGGTGGAGTGCAGGAAGAATCTGCTCAAGGATGAGGCTGGTTTTCTGTTGAGATATATCCATAGGAAAGGCTGCATCACTGATGCGGGTTATCTCAGCAGCCTTGTAAGCTCTGGTGTGCTTGACGCCCCTATGCTGAAGAGCAGCCCCTTCGCAAGAGGTGAGGCAGTCACCGGTTTCATAGATGGCGGGGCGTATTCAATCAGGAGAGACGGGAAGCCCCAGGGCGAGGAGGAGAGGATATCAGGATTGCTTTTGAAGGAAAGTTCGGCGGATGATGTGCCTGGAAAGAAGATGGGAAAGTTAGGAGGTTTTTGAGATGAAAGCACTCATAGTAAGCGCGCAGGATTGGGATAAAAAAGGGGGAGGAAGCGTCAAGACTTACCAAAGGATGATTGAAGCTCTCAGGGTCGGAGGGATTGATGCTGAATACAGGTTCGTGACTTCCACGCCGGCTCTCCTGGGAGACTTGAAGGAAGTATCCCCTGACCTCGTGTTCAGCGGGGCATATTACACCTTCAATGATGACGGTTCAGTCAGCGGCAAGGTCCATGAGATACTTGCTGGCGAAGGCGTGCCTTTTGTAGGTTCGGATCAGCAGTCTCTCGACCTTGTCCTTGACAAGACCGCGCTAAAGGATGTGTGGAGATCGCAGGGAATACCCACTCCTGCTTATTTCAGGATATGCTCCGGAAGCGAGATCCCTGAACAAGGGTTTCCGTTCATCATAAAGCCGTCCAGAGAAGGCGGCAGCAGGGGTATTGACGAAAGGAGTGTTGTCTACACAAAAGAGGATCTTCTGAGGGTCTCAGAGAACCTGCGCGCGAACGGTTTTGAGGAGCTTTTCGCAGAGCAGTACCTCGGCAGGGAAAGGAAGGAGTTCACAGTGGCGGTGATAGGCAGGGGTGAAAGGAAGATTGTCGGCCCGTCAGAGATGATCATCACAAAAGAGGGTGAAAAGCCGCTCGTCATAACCAAGAAGATGAAGGACTGCGCCCCGGGCACCAGCATATTCGAGCCTGAACCTGTAAAGCCAGGCGGCCTGCAGAACATCCTGATGGAGCTTTCAGGAAGGATGTACGACGCCGCGGGGATGAGGGACTATGCGAGGTGCGATGTCATAATGGGCGAAGATGGCATGCTCTACGGGATAGAGATCAACGGCCAGTCTGTGATAGAGAATTATTTTCCCACAGGCATGAGATGCAGGGACATGGACTATGCTGCGACCATCAACGCGATTTTCCTTGCGGCGATAAGCAGGAACATCAGGGAAGGTCACGCCCTGTGTATACCTGAAGACATGAAAAAGGTCATGCCATCTGCAGTATATGATCTTTTGGGATGAACATGCTCCGACAAAAGAAGCCCAGAATAGGCATTACAGGCAACTTCGACCAGGGCAGCAGCAAGTACTGCGTGGATCAGAGATATGTAGAGGCAGTGCAGGACGCAGGGGGCATCCCAATCATCCTGCCGATATATGCCAACGCGAGCAGGTTCATCAGGTCCATCGACGGTCTTCTTGTCACCGGAGGAGGCAGCGGCTCTCTCACTGGAAAGCAGAGGAAGAGCAAGATTCTCCCAAATCTGGAGGAGCAGAACAGCAGGCGCTACCATTTCGAGAGATACATGATTATCGCTTCCAGGAAAGCGAAGCTGCCCATCCTTGGCATATGCAGGGGTCATCAGATGATAGCTGAAGTCTTTGGCGGGACTGTGGGGAGGGATAATCTTGATTTCGCAGGCACAGGCGTGGAACATAGACAGAAGAGAGAGGAAGAAGCGCCCGCGCACAGGATACACGTTATGAAGGGCTCAAAGCTATCAGGGATGCTCAAGCGCAAGGACACGTCGGTGAACAGCCTTCACAGGCAGGCAGTCACCAGCCTGCCTAAAGGTTTCAGGATGTCTGCAGTCGCAGATGACGGAGTTATTGAGGGGATAGAATCATGTGATGGGATGGTGATCGGTATTCAGTTCCACCCTGAGATGCTCATGGAGAAAGACCATGTGTTCAAGAGGATATTCTCTTGTTTTGTGGACTGTTGCAGGCAGAAGCGCGGGTGGCTCAGTTGAGCGTTTGCCAGCAGCCTGAAAACACAGCAACATTTTTAAATAAAACCCGTATCCGGATACCTATGCAGCTCTACAAGCAGACGACAAAGTACACCTGCGCGGCGTCTTCGCTGGCTATGATAATCAACCATTTCAGGCCAGATTTCCTGCTGAACATCGACAATGAGTTTGACATCTGGCATAAGACAGCAGCTCTGCCCACAAGGGGTAGTTCTATCTATGCTCTCGCGATATACGCGCACCAGAAAGGCGTCCCTCTCAAGGTGGTCGTGGGGGAGCACGAGTACAAGTTCCCGGGCTACAAGTTCAAGGCATACAAGAAGAAGGAGATAGAGATAGCCAATTTCTCCTCGCAGCTTTTTTACAGGCACGCAAAGGACAGAGGGATAGTCATAGAGGAGAATGAGTTTACGCTCGAAGACGTGAAAAGTGCCCTGAAAGATGGAAATGTGGTTCTTCTGAGGCTTATAGCAGGCATCGTGAGGGACACCAAGGAGAACAAGCGGAATTCACATTACCTTCCGGTTTATGGATACAGGCAGGGTGTCTTCAGCATCATGGACCCAAAAAAAGGCCAGCTCGCGGTCAGTGAAGCGGTCGTGCATGAGGCTTTCGAGAAGGTGAGCGAGGTCAAGAGAGATCACAGGATGATAGTCTTCGGCTAGTTTCTCAGAATAACCATTTAAAAGCATTCAAGATGGATGAGGAAGCGCTATACAGAAAGATAAGGTCCCTGAAGGGGGAGTTTGACATCCTCTGCATAGGCGAACTGCTGACAGACTATATCTCGAGAGAGGACAAACCGCTCAATGAGGGGGTGCTGTTTGAGAAGTTCTTCGGCGGGAGCCCTGCCAACATAGTATTTCACATGCGGAACCTGGACCGCAAAGCCCTGCTGATGACGAAGATCGGCGATGACGAGGACGGGAGGTTCCTTCTGAAGACCATGAAAAGGCAGGGCATGATACACAAGCATGTCAAGGTCGAGGGCAGCGCAGGGACCACCAAATCTTTCATAAGGAAGAACATGGGCACTCCTGATTTTGAGATATTGAGGGGTGCGGACACGCAGCTCAGGGAGGATGAAATCGACTTCAGCGCGATAAGGAAGGCCAAGGTCGTGCACTCGAACGCGTTCTCGCTTGCGGAGGATCCTGCACGGTCGACGGTGATTAAGGTCCTGAAAAAGGCCTCGCTGCTGGGCAAGCTTATCTCTTTCGATCCCAACTACAGGCAGAAGGTCTGGCCTGACAGGAAAGAGGCTCTCAGGGTCCTGAAGGATGTTTACAGCATAGTGGACCTGACAAAACCTTCGATCGATGATGCTGAAGAGATCTTCGGCAGGCTCAAGCCGAAGGAGTATATCGGGAAGTTCCATGAGCTGGGCGCAAAGGTGGTTGTGCTGACGATGGGAAACAAGGGATCCATCATCTCTTCAGGCCAGAAGATGTGGAGGATACCTGTGGAGCAGTGCAGGGTGGTCGATGCTACCGGTGCAGGGGATGTCTACTGGGCAGTGTTCATCATGACTCTTCTTGACGGCGGCAGCCTGGAGAACGCAGGAAGGAGGGCGAGCTATGCGGCAACCAAAGCTGTCAAGAGGATGGGCGCTGTGCTTGAAGCTGACGATTACGAGGCCATAGATGCGTACATGAGGATCATGTGACTCCTTGGCGTGTTTGCTCAGCGTATCAGCCCATCAAAATATACTTCAGGTTCCTTAAGTCCCATTATCCTCAGTATCGTCGGGGCCACCTGCGCTATTGAGTCATTCTTCCTCTTCACGACAGAATACTTCTTGTCTGCCAGCAGTATGAAAGGCACCTTGTTCAGGGTGTGCGATGTCTGGTGCCTTCCGCTCATCTCCTCTGCATTGCCGTGGTCTGCAGTGATTATCACATTGTATCGTTGGCTCCTTGCTGCTGCGACTGTCTGTCCCAGGCAGTGATCGACTGATTCAACCGCTTTTATCGTCGCTGAAAGAATCCCTGTGTGCCCCACCATGTCAGCGTTGGCATAGTTGAGGATTATGAGGGGGTACTTGCCGGTCTTTATCCTCTGTATGGCCTCTGCGGTTATCTTCAGGGCTGACATCGCAGGTATCTTGTCGTATGTGGCGACGCGGGGGCTCGGTATGAGAACCCTGTCTTCAAGCGGAAACGGGCTGTCATGCCCGCCGTTGAAGAAGTATGTCACGTGCGCATACTTCTCTGTCTCTGCTATGCGGAGCTGCCTTATCCTGTTCCTGGCCATCACTTCTCCGAGCACGTCGCGGGGCACTTCGGGCGGAAGGGCCACCGGTGCTTTAATCTTCCGGTCATACTGTGTCAGGCAGACGAAGTTGAGGTGTATGCGCTTGCTGCGCTTGAACTTCCTGAACTTTCCCTGGACAAATGCTCTTGTCAGCTCTCTTGCCCTGTCCTCGCGGAAGTTGAAGAATATTATCGAGTCGTGCTCCTTGACATAGTGCTTTACCATCTTGTGCTGCGAGAGTATTATCGACGGCTTGACAAACTCATCTGTCTCCCCTCTCTTGTAAGCGTCCCTGATTGCTTCTGTAGCTGAATGGTATATCCTTCCCCTGTGGTTGACCATGGCATCATATGCCTTATGCTCCCTGTTCCATCTGTTGTCCCGGTCCATCGCATAGAAGCGTCCCATGATGGTGGCTATGCTTCCGACACCGAGCCTTCTGCATTCATCCTCCAGCATGCGTATGTATTTTGGGGCGCTTTGGGGCTGCTTGTCCCTTCCGTCAAGGAAGCAGTGGACATATACCCGCCTGACCTTGTTCTTCTTGGCCATCCTGAGGAGCGCGAAAAGGTGGCTGATGTGCGAGTGGACGCCCCCGTCGCTGAGCAGGCCCATCAGGTGTAGTGCTGAGCAGTTATTGTTCGCCTCTTTCATCGCCTTGAGCAGCACCCTGTTCCTGAAGAATGAGCCGTCCTTTATGGACTGGTTGATCTTGAGCAGCTCCTGCGGGATGAGCCTTCCTGCTCCGAGGTGCGTGTGTCCCACTTCCGAGTTGCCGATGAATCCTGGCGGCAGACCTACATGTTGCTCTGCTGCATAGAGCGTCGTGTGGGGGTTGTTTTTCCAGAGCCGGTTGAAGTTAGGTGTCTTAGCCAGCTTTATCGCGTTGTAGCTCTCGGACTTCCTGAGTCCCCACCCGTCAAGGATGATCAGTATCGCTTTCTCTTTCGGTTTCATGGTATCAGCTCTCTTATTTTCCTTTTTGAAGTATGTTCATCAGGATTCCCTGGACATCATTCGAGCGCAGCGCAAAGCTGAGCCCCTCATACCCCACTCTTGAGTATTTCAGCGTGGCTATGCCGACGATCTTTCCCTCCTTGTTGACCAGGGGGCCGCCGGAGTTGCCTGCGTTTATCGCCACGTCGGTCTGCAGGTAGTATATATCTATCTCGCCGGGTATCAGCCGTTTCGTGTTGCTTATTATGCCCTGCGTCACAGTGGATTCGAATCCTACAGGGTTGCCTACTGCTATGACCGCGTCTCCGACAGAGACAGCGTCTATGTCTGCCCATTCAAGGTATTCGAAGTTGTTCTTCTCTGTAACTGGCTTTACTACAGCGACGTCCCAGTTCTCATTCTTGCCGATGATCGTGGCTGTGTACTCTTTCTCGTCATGTGTCCTCACGGTTACTGTTCCGAGATCGTCCACGACATGATAGTTCGTCACGATGTACCCTTCCTTGTTGACAAAGACTCCGCTCCCAGCTGTGTTGAAGTAGCCAGGCCCTTTCCTTCCGATGGTCACTACTGCACTGAGCACTTTAGGGATGATCTGGCTGAAATCTACTGTTGATCTCTTGACTGTCTCGAGCTGCTGTGAGAAGCTGGATATCTCAGAGAGGCTCCTGTTGCTGGTCTTCTGGATCGAGTCTGACAGCGCTGTGTCCCTCTGCATGGCCTGGTAGTTGTAGTCCTGAAGTTTCCTGACCAGGTCGGTGTTGACCTGCTCTATCCTTGTCTTTGATATTTCCATCTCGCCGCGGAGGCTGCTTTCGACAGAGCTTATCTGACTGCTGAGGGTCTCTCCTTGCGAAGCCATCTTCAGCTCTGCATCGCTGAGCTGCTTGGCGTGCTCTGCAGAGAGGTTGTTGAGCTTGACATTGTAGTCATAGGCAAGATATGAGACGATTGACATGAATGCGATGACAATCACAAGGTTGAGGCATAGTATGTGTTTGACAGTGGGTGTGAACCCTGTCCCCCCTGAGCTTTTCTTCGCGTGCCTGGCGAGCAGGTCCTTGAACTCGCCTTCAGTGTATCCTGCGTCGAGCAGGGACTTGCGTATGGCGTGCTCATTCACTCCCAGGCTCCTCTGGGTCTTTATGTAGTCTTCAAGTTCCTTCTCAGCCATTTTATACCATTCTATTTCCTGTTCAAGCAGCACCGCCGTTCTTGCGCCGATCAGCAGGAACATCGGAAACGGCCACACCTACAGCGATATGCAGAAGGCGCCAGCCTCTTTTGCCGGGCCGATTGACGCGCTGCCGGCAAAGCGGTCTAGCGGCGCGGTGCTGCTGCTTTGGCTCAGTCATATCCTTCCCATCCTCGCCTTCAGTCCCAGCTCTTCCTCTATCCGCAAGAGTTGGTTGTACTTCGCGAGCCTTTCGCTCCTGCAGGGCGCCCCTGTCTTTATCTGTCCTGTCCCCAGGCCGACTGCAAGGTCTGCGATGAACGGGTCCTCTGTCTCACCGCTGCGGTGGCTGACCATGACGTTCCAGCCGTTGTCCATTGAGAGCTTTGCTGCTGCCATCGCCTCGCTCAGAGAGCCTATCTGGTTGACCTTCAGCAGCAGGGCATTGCACATATTTTTTGCAATCGCGATGCGTATCCTTTCAGGGCTCGTGACAAGCAGGTCGTCGCCGACTATCTGGACCTTCCGCTTCCTGGCCGACGCGGTCAGTGCGGGGTACGGCGCGAAGTCGTCCTGATCGAACGGGTCCTCTATCGAGAAAACAGGATATGCGTCCATTATGTGCTCATAGAGCTTTGTCAGACGGTCTGCGCTCATCCATTTTCCGTCGACAAGATATGTCTGCTTTTTCTTGTCATAGAACTCTGAGCTCGCAGCATCGATCGCTATCTTTATGAGGCCGTCGTATCCTGCTTTCTTTATCGCCCGGTCAAGTATATAAAGCGCATCCTCGACGCCTTTTAAGTTGGGCGCGAACCCGCCTTCATCGCCCACGTTGGTTGATGACTTGCCGTATGCCTTCGCTATCTCCTGCTTCAGGACCTGGTAAGTCTCTGATCCCATGCGGAGAGAGTCCGCAAATGTCTTTCCGTGAGGGCATATCATGAATTCCTGGAACTGGAGCTTGTTGTCCGCATGCCTTCCGCCGTTTATTACGTTCATGCACGGCACAGGCATCACATTCTTTCCTCCAAGCAGGGTGTATAGCGGTTTTTTCTGCGTGTTTGCGGCCAGCCTCGCCGCTGCCAGGCTCACACCAAGGATGGCATTGGCTCCGAGAGCTGATTTGTTGGATGTCCCGTCTAGCTTGAGCACCGCCTTGTCGATTGCCTGGAATCTCCTGCAGTCCATCCCGGTCACTACCCTGCTGATCTTTGTGCATACGTTCTGGACAGCTTTCCTCACGCCTTTGCCATGGTAGCGCATCCCGCCGTCCCTCAGCTCAAGCGCTTCGTGTATTCCTGTAGATGCTCCTGACGGCACCGCAGCCCTTGCGCTGTCTGTGTTCGTTGAGATGTCCACCTCAATAGTGGGGTTCCCGCGGGAGTCCAGTATCTCCCTCGCCCAAACCTTCCGTATATTATAGTCTGTTTTATAGTCTGTTGCCATGATGATTACCTCTTTTTCCCCTGGCCCCTCTTGGTCCTCAGATTCTCCAGCTCAAGCAGGCGCTCGTGTATTATCATGTTCAAGAACGCGGTTTTGGATGGGTACTTGTACCTGTTCTCGTCCTTCTTAATCAGCTCCTCTACCTGCTTCTCAAGCATGTCATCGATGCGTACTACTCCCATCCAATGCCTCTTCAGTTACAATAAGTAACTTTAAATAACTATTTGTAACAAGAGTATTTAAAGGTTTCGGTGCCTGGGCACAGCCACTGAGAAACAGGTGAAAATCACTCCATCAGCTTTCGGTAGTACATGAGGTTCATGAGCTCCTCCTCTATATCCACTATCAAATCCGCCAGGTTGGATAGGGGGATCCTTATCTGGGCGTCTCCTATGGACGCGAGTTCATCATATACCTTGCCCATCTCAGTCATGTCCTTGGCGTGCGCCTCCGGCAGGTTGTCCTTCATCAGCAGTCCTATGTCCCTTGAAAGCCTCTTCTTGAAGAAATCCAGCAGCGACACCATCACCTTGTCGCTCTTCTGCTGCTCCAGCACGTACCTCCCAAGGTCGGTGAGGCTGTCCGCTATGTTCTCCATCTTCTTGTTGAGCGCAGAATAAGATAGTATATGGGATATGTTTTTTATGCCTGAGCTGTGCAGCACCGCAGTGTTGGTGGACGCAAGGTATATCATCTTCGTGATGAGGTGATGCATCCTGTCGACCTCATCCTCGTTCCTCTCAAGGTCGTCCAGCCCGTTCCTCTCCAGTATGATGTCTATGCCTGCGTTGATGAGGAGGTTCGTCCTGAAGAGAAGCTGCTTGAGGTCTGTCTTGGATATGTCCAGCAGGACCTTCACGTCTATCTTGCTGAGGTCCTCGAACACTATCTCCACCCCGCTGAGGTTGTATATCGTGCTCTTTATCTTGTTCCTGGTCGCGGGCCGCATCTCTTTCCTTGAGAAGAGACGTATGTTCTCATAGCCCATGTAGTATGCTGCGAAGATTATGTGCGATATGTTCTGCTCCTGGTCGTCTATGTTGATGGAAATGGATTCCTTGTCTGTGCTCTGGCTCCCTGATCCTGGGGAGAGTAGGAGCGTGCCATCCTCTTTCTCCTCTATCGAGACTCTGCTCTTGTGGCTGACGTTATGCTGCCTGACCCAGCTCTTGGGCAGCGAGACAGTGTATGTCGTTCCTGCTATCAGCTGTACTTTCCTTTGGTGCATGTTTCCACCCCCGATGGCAACCCAGTTCGGAACTATATAAAATTTTATCATCACTATGTAGTTTATTTAGGATATCTATATATAACGGGCTCTCTTTATATTATATCAGATACATAAAAATCAGAGGTGATGAAGATGGAAGAGGTGGCCGGGACATTTTTCATCAAGCTTCACAGGCTCTACCCTGCGGAGGACCTCGCGAAGGATATCGAGCATGACCTGCTTGAGGATGAGGTGAGAAGCACCCAGGAGTACCTGAAATGAACCTGAACTGATATTCATCTTTTTCAGAAAAAGTTCTTTTTTCTTTAAGCGATGCATCGCGCTATTTTTTAGCAGAAGTTTAGGTGGTGCTATGTAGTCTTTGATGCGGTTTTTATCCTATGTAATTTGTCTCTTTATGCATCCTGCCCTGGAGCTTCTTGAGTGCTGTCTTCTTGGATGCCTTGCCGAGCTCCTGTGTCCTTGTCAGTATCTCTCCTTCGATGTCCTCTATCTCCTTGTCGAGCTCACTTATCCTTATCTTGAGGTCCAGCCTGCTGTTGAGCACCTTCACTATCTCGCGCGCGCCCTTTATCCCGAGGTACGCCGGATGGCCTAGAGTCTCTGCGAGCAGGCACACCGCAGGCATGCCCTTCCTGCCGGCAAGCCCGACCAGGAGGCCGCTGACCCCTATGATTGGCCCGACGATGCCGTACAGCTTCTCGTTCAGCTTCATCTTCCTGCTGAACTTGGCTATTATCTCTTTCGAGTTGCCTGTGCAGAACACCTGCGGCTTCTTTGGAACTTCAGCAAGGCCTATCCCGCCGAGGGTTATGACCATCTCCACGCCGAGCTTCTGGACCCTGTCAAGGACCCCTTCGCAGAAATCATACGAGCTTGTCTCGTCAGCAGGCTGCACATCCCCTGTCAATATCAATATGTCTGAATTTCCCTTCCTCTTCCTGAGGTACATCTCCACAGAGGGCAGCTCGACCAGGTTCTGGTCATTGACGAACACTGAGTTGGGCAGCTCGTGCGAGAATATGTTGTATATCGGCTTTGCCTTGACCTCATCTATTATGAAGTCCGCGGCTATCTTGCCGACATTGCCTATGCCCGGCAGACCGACTATCAGCACTGTCTTGTCCAGCTTCGGCACGTTCTTGGACATGTCTTCGAACTTCCAGGTCATGTTATCACCAGTTTTCACAGATGCGTGGCAGCTGCCGCCGCTTTATGCGTGCATTCCAATGATGAAAGCGGAATGGGTTGCGCTTCAATTGATTAAGCGATGTTTGCGCAGCAACCCCCTGATGAATGGTCACATAGCAACCGACATCAGGGTAGCAGCGTGGCAGCTGCTGCCAACAGCGTGGCGCTGCGTAATGATGATCATAACAGCCCTTTCTCCTTCAGCTGTTCTTTCTTCGCCTCTCTCCTGTACTTCCCGTACTGGTCTTCAGGCGAGTATTTCGCAGGTATCTGCTGGACAGGCGTCTCTCCGCATTTCGGGCACCTGTCCCTGATGGTGTAAGTCCCGCATTTCTGGCATTTGAGAATGTGTATTGACATGGTGGTAAGCGCAGCTTATGCGGCTGCCTTCTTCTGCTTTTTCTCGACGCGCTGGAATCCGAACTCGCATTCCTGCTTCTTGGCCTCTGCGCCTATCAGCTCTGCTGTCTTTTCCATGACCTTCTCTGCGTCCTTGTAGTTGCTGTGCATGACTGTCATGGAATATGCCCCGCCGCCTTTGTACCTTATGGTCATGGCCTCGCTGGTCTTCGCGGCGGTGGTGAGTATCTTCTTGACCACATTGACGCCGTCAGGGGCGTAGCTCTTGAGCTTCACCTCTCCCTCTATCTCGACCTCGGGCGGCTTGATCCTCTGCCTGATCGTCTCGCTGAGCATGTCATATACCGCCTTTGGGAGGTTCATGCCTTTGAGGACTGAATCGTCTACGATGAATTCCTCGAATATGTCATGCAGGGTCTCGTATTCCTCCGGCGACTTGCTGACGAGATCCACCTGCAGCTTTGCGCGGTCCATCTTGAGCTTGTCCGCCACGAACTCTATGATCTTCTCTGCCTTCTGCTGCCTCTTGATCTGCTCTGCCTTCTCCCTCTTCTGTCCTTCGCTGACCCTTCGGAGCGAGAGGTCGATGTGGCCTTTCTCGCGGTCTATCTTCAGGACCTTGCAGATGACCTTCTTGCCCATCCTGACATAGTCATGGATGTTCCTTATCCTGCCGGGGGCTATCTCTGAGATGTGTATCATGCCCTGCTTGTTCTCGTAGTCGTCGATGTTGGCGAATACGCAGTGAGGGTATATTTTTGTTACAGTACATAGAACGAGATCTGATTCCTCTGGAAGCCCCTGCTTTTTCTTGACCATCCTTACTCAAGCACCTCAAGGATCCTTGCCTTCACCCTTGACTTCCCTCCTGTCGAGTCGGCGAGGGGCTTGTCGCAGACAAGGCACTTGACTCCTGTGGATGTCTTGCCGAACATTATCTGCTCGTTCTTGCATTTAGGGCAGCGGATCTTTATGAACTTGCTTGTGGGCTCCCTGAAGACTTTTTTCATGCTCATTACCTCATATGATCATTTTGTATCTCATTTGACCTGCGTCTGTTTTGTCTATGCCTATTTCATCTCTATCTTCTTTGTCCTGAAACCTTTCCTCTGGACATGGGTCTTCTTGCACACCTTGCATTCGTAGCGCAGGTCTGTCTTCTTGCTGGTCTTCTTGCCGGTCATCTTGAAGCTTCCCACAGGAGGCTTTGAGCCGTACCTGCCTAGGTTGCCGTGGCCTTTCCCGAATCCTGTCCTTTTCTTGGCGCTCTTGGCAAGAGGCCTTGCTGAGCCAGGCGTCCTTTTCTTGGCCTGGCTTACCTTATGTTCTGTGTGCTTCTTGCAATATGGGCAATACCTTTTGACTTGTTTCGGAATCTTCATTTAAAAAGCACCCTTGATTTTAGGTTTGATTTTGGCTTGTTTTTTGGCCTGGAATTGGGCTATTTTCAGTTCGTGACCTCTTCGGCCTGTTTTTTTTCGACCAGGACACGCGCAAGCTCGTTCGGGAGCGTAATCACCGTCCCTTCATCGTAAGGTCCGTAAATCTTGAGGTCAGGACCCACTATTTCGCCGATAGCGGCCAAAAACCGCACTTTTTTGATATCTGCGCGCAAATCAGAAAAATTTGGGGTTGTTTTTAATTCTTTCGGTTCCTCAGCCGCCCTGAAGTGCATCCCGCCTGTCCCTTCCTCATCCTCATCAGAGGAGGATGCAGGGATTGGCTCCTGGGCTGCGCTGCTGGTCAGGTCGCAGTTGAGCTTTGAGACCACGCTGTCAGGCAGCGAGTCCACGTTTGGCACCTCTCCGCAGGCGAGCCTGAACAGTATGTTCTTCCTGAACTCGGTCAGCACCATGCTGATGGAGTCGAACAGCAGCCTCTCTGAAGGCAGCATGTTGGCTGTGTTGATCAGGGTCACCCCTGTCCTTGCCTTGTTGACTGATGTGTTTATGATCTTCTTCTCGCGCAGGTCGTACAGCTGCTTGAGTATCTTCTTTATGTTCTCTATCTCCAGCCTTGCCTTCTCTTTGTCGTCGGCTGCGAACAGCAGGCTCTGGCTCTCTTGGGAGTCGAAAGAATACTTCTTGTCATTGAGGTATGCGCGGACATCATCGAAGAATGACTCGCTGAGCTTCTGCAGGTCTTCCCTGTTCTTCTCTATCCTGAGCAGCTCAAACAAGGTCTCGTAAGTGATGACCACATCTTTTTCTGCCATTAAAAGTTACCCCCTTGTAGCTGGAAAATACTGTTGTTTTTATAACTTCCTCTTGATTATTAAGTCAGGATACAGATGTTTTTATAAAGTATCCTGAAAAGAAGGTCTTCATGGCCAGGCTTGAATTCCAGGACATAGTATTCAGCCGGGAGAATGGATGTATAAAGCTTGTTTTCCTGCGCATATTTGAGACTAGCATAGATGACGCGTCGCTTGGACGGCTGGGCAGTTTCTCTGTCAACGACCACAGCATTGAAATTCCAGGCCTTTCCGAGAAGGCTGCGCAGAACAAGTTCATGCCGCTGCTGGACAGGGCGTTCAGGGAGCTGAAGAGCACGCTGACAGGCAATCCTGCTGTCTATGTCCACCAGAACTCAGGCATCCCCTTGGTAGGGACTCTTTATTTCGGGATTGTGGACAGGGGCACCAGCATAATCGAGGTCAAGCCCATAACTGGCTGCAACATAGACTGCCCTTTCTGCTCTGTCGACGCGGGGCGGTCATCCGGCAGGCTTGTTGATTTTGTCGTAGAGGATTCTTATCTGGTGAGCGAGACCAGGAAGGTCATCGATCACAAGCAGGGCGCAGGGGGAGATGCAGGGAAAGGTGCAGGGAAAGGTGCAGGGGAAGGTGCAGAGGTCAGGATGGATGTGTTTGTCAACACCCATGGTGAGCCTTTGCTGTACGCGAACATGGTGGATCTCGTGAGAGGACTGAGGGCCATCAGGAATGTCAATACCATATCTATAATAACCAACGGGACGCTGCTGACAAAGAGGCTGGTTGATGACCTCATGAGCGCGGGCCTGACCCAGCTGAATGTTTCTCTCAATGCAATCGACCCTGTGAAGGCAAAGGAGCTTGCAGGCGGCAGGGGTTATGACGTCAACCACGTGATCGACATGTGCTGCTATGCTGCTGGCAGGCTGAAGCTGGTCATAGCCCCTGTCTGGATAAGGGGGGTGAATGATGACGAGATGCCCAAGCTCATCGGATTCGCAAAAGGTATAGGTGCAGAGGTAGGCATACAGAACTATCTTGTGCATAAGAGAGGGCGCAAGATGTCTAAGCAGTTGGGATGGGAGGAGTTCTATGCGCAGCTTGAGGCATGGGAGAAGCAGACAGGTGTTGACCTGAAGGCAAAGGGGCATACACTGTTCAAGACAAGGCCGCTTGAGAAGCCTTTCAGGAAAGGGGATACTGTCAGGGCAGAGATTGTCTGCCCCGGAAGGATGAAGGGTGAGATGCTTGCGATTGCGGGCGGCAGGGCCATTTCTATAGTCAGGTGCCTGAAGAAGAAAGGGATGGTCAAGCTTAAGGTATTGCGTGACAAGGACAATGTCTTTGTAGGTGAAGAGATATAGCTGGTTCCAGCATGGTGTCCAACGCTTCGCGTGTTGGTTATGAAAGAAAGAAAAAAAATAAGCCCTTACTCAGGGCAGTTTACGACCACAGCTTCTGTGAGCTTCCTGCCGTCGTTGTCAGGCGACTGGATTGTCAGCCTGTTTGTTCCTGCAGGATTGCCGTATCTCTCGTCGTCCAGTCCAATATTCAGGCAGACAGTTGATTCGCCGGCGAGCAGCTCTTCGACCTGGCAGCCAGGATCCATGTCGACCAGTCCCCTGATGAGGAAATAGGTGTCATAGCCTTTGGCCACGCCCTTTGGGCTGATCATCAGTGACCTGTCCGCGTTGGTGTTTGTCACCTTGATGGTGATATACCTGATCCCGGTCGTCTCGTCCTTGACGCAGTCGAAGTTGGAGAACCTTACAGGTTCTGTGGTGTAGTCCCTTGCAAGCTCAGTGTCCTTGTTCTGAGGCTCGCCAAGCAGAGAGTGCTGCATGTAGTCTCCTGTGTCAAGCGCTTCTGTTGTCACGAGTCCTGGTCCCATTTCAGTCTCTGGAATCTCGACAACACCTTCTTCAGCAGTCTCAGCCGCTTCTTCCGAAGGTGCTGCTTCTTCTGCTGGAGTTGCTGGCGCAGCAGGTGCAGCTGGCGCTGTCGGCGCAGCTGGTGCTGGCGCTGCTTTCTTTCCGCAGCCTACTGCTAGAAGCAGGAGTGTTATCGCAACTAAAATTGCTAGATGTCTTAGCTTCATTTAATCACCTCATTTGTTACATCGAAATGCGAGTGTAAAACCCCCGAATTTTTAAACCTAAGTCCCACTATTTTATAAACTTTACGATTATTTCAGGTCCTGAGGGGTTTTGCTTATGGTTTTCCGAAAAGAAAATGAGGTATAAAAGTAACCAGTATACAAAAAACCTCACAAACACGTGTCGGCTGTTTGTCTTTTTCGGTCATTGCTTCTTATATTACCCTTACTTCCTCACCTATCAGTCCTGTCTCTCCATCATGTTCTGTGACCTTCCCGCGCACCTGCACAAAGTCGCCGACCTCAAGGTAAGGGGTCTTGCCGAAAAGAACCACTGATGCAATCTCATCCTTCTGTATCCGCAGGAATGTTGTGGAGTTGACCTGGCTGATGCCAACAACAGATCCTGTGACGATGACTGATTCATCGACAGAGTCATCCAGCCTGTTGAGCATGGCCTGGTCTATCTCAATGTTCTGCGAGAGCAGGAACAGCAATAATGTCCCTAGCACGCTTACAGCCAGTGCTATCTGTAGTAGTGTCTTTTCTTTCACCACTAAGATAATACGCGTCTGCTTAATAAGAGTTGGATAAGAAAATCCGGAATACTTCCAGTATTGCCGGAGTCTTTCCGCACGGCACTGGATCATATCCGATATGATAATAATCTGGCAGAAAAGATTCGGATTTGATGGAATGTTTCCATGCTTCTGCCATGAGTAACATTTATAAAACAGCTTGTCATTGGTTCTGTGTATGGCGGGAAAAGAGGTGCGGGCAGTATTTGTTCTGCTGTCTTTGGTCATCTTAGTCTTTGCTGTTTCTGGCTGCTGGAAAAAGACAGAGGTGATTGTCTGCGAGCCGCCCATGACTATCATTGGCGAGAGATGCTGCCTTGACAATGACATAGACTATGTCTGCGATGATTTGGAGACAGCTGAAACAGCCAACGCGACAGGCGTAACGCCGGGTGTCTGCGGCAACGGAGTGTGCGAGAACGAGACAGAGAACTGCACGACCTGCTGGCAGGACTGCGGTGCGTGCAAGAAGATAGTCTACATCTACTATCCGAGGAATTTCACGCTCGCTGACATCACCTACGACCTGAATGTGCTGACAAGGGACGGCATCAAGTTCAGGAAGGACATCAATGCTCTGAATAACGTCTCGAACTTGTTCTATTTCGACAGGACCATACCGCGCTACTTCGCTGACATCATGGGCACAAAATACAAGCCGCTCCATGTTAGCAGGATGGTGCTGCTCAACAACATAGTCCTCGAAGAGTACTATATCAACAGCTCTGCTGCGCTCTTTGATTATGTAAACTTCAGCAACTGGTACATCGTACACAGAATAAGGAACGCTGAGATGACAAAGTATGAGACAAGGATATCGTCTGACAAAGCCAAGGATGACTATCCGACGCAGCCTACAGGATACCAGAAGCAGCTCAGGTATGCTGACTGGGAGTTCAGGAACTACACCAAGAACGAGGAAGTGCTTTTTGACAATGTCACTCTGCTCGACAACAGCATGGTAGAGTCTCTTTATGCGAGCATGACAGATTTCAACATAACTTACAAGTATCATGAGTACGCAGACAGGGACAAGGATGTGGCGCCCATCTACGCATACAAGGATGTGGGCGAAAGAAGGCTCAGCTATGTGCATGCATTGAGCTTCACCTGCGCCAGGAACCTGGCGATAACAATATATGATTATGATTTCGACAGCGAATACTGCACGATAAACCCTGAATGCATCTTGGCCCAGGTCAGGACAAACCGCGCTTCGCTGATGTCAAGGGCCGGCAGCATAAGACAGCTCTGCGACAGCAAGTATTCTAACAAGGTGTTCATCTACACATAGAGAAACACAGAAGGGTTTAGCTTATTTCAACACCTTCCCTGTCTCGCAGTACCACATGTAGAGGTCGAGCTCTGCCATGCTCATCCCCGCGCATTTTCCTATCCTCTTGAGCTTTTCCTCTATCTCTGCATACCTGCGGGGCGTCATCGTCTTCGGCCTCTCGACGACTCCGCAGTCCACCAGGAAGTCGACAATATGAAAGTCGACTATCGCAACATCATCGTGTCCTATGTTGCGGAGGAGATGGCTTGCCTCTTTCATGCCAAGACCCTTGACATTCTTCACGAGCCAAGAGCGGGCATCTGTGCTGCTTGAGAATGAGCTCAGCTTCTTCTTGAGACCGGCGGCGTGCTTGCGCGCTTCGGCTATGTACTTCGCGCGAGTGTTTGGGAACCTGTGGCCGAGCTTCTTGAGCCGCACAGCAAGCTGCTTCTCGCTCAGCGTAAGGAAGCCGTCGCCCACCTCTTTCTGTATCAGCAGGCCTCCTTCTGCAGTATAATTCGCGGTGAGTATGCAGAAACACAGCTCTTTGAAAAGCTCGCTGCTGTCCTTTTTGCGCATCCCTTTGAACTCGCGCTTCCTTTGCTCAACCAGCTTATTCACGGAACCGCACCGCAGCTCCTGGACGCGCTTGATTGCTTTCCTCATGGTGCGCGGGAGTCAATTGCAGAATATAAATCTTGCTCCTTAATCGCTGGAAGCTGATGCTGTTGGTAAGGCTCTGTCCCGGGACTCGCCAAAGGCTCGGGACAGAGCCCGTTGGTAAGATATAAATATAAATAGGTGTTGGTTGGGTGTTGTTTGAGCTTAGAGTAAGGTAATTGGTTTAGGAGGTAAGAAAAATGATGTCTCAGATACCGATTGACCTTTCAAAGGTCAGTAAAGAGAGCATAGATAGAGAGCTGCTAAGGGTTGGCATCATAGCCGAGCTTGACGCGGTGAACCTGTACGAGCAGCTTGCGTCTATCGCTAACGACGCCAACATAAAGAAGATGTTCCTTGACATAGCCAAAGAAGAGAAGACGCATGTCGGCGAGTTCCAGACGCTGCTGCTCAACAGGGACAAGGAGCAGGTGAAGGAGCTGGAAGCAGGCAGGAAAGAAGTCAAGGAAGAGGTCGGAGAGTGAAGAGCTGATAGAGGTAATAAAATGCCAGTCAAAGAATTGGATGAAGTGTACAAGTGCGGTGTCTGCGGGAATATTGTCGAGGTCGTCCATGTAGGCGGCGGAGAGCTTGTCTGCTGCGGCCAGCCGATGGTGCTTCAGAATGCGAACACCGCTGATGCCGCGCAGGAGAAGCACGTTCCTGTCATCAAGAAGACCAAGACGAGCGTCAAGGTGAAGGTCGGCAGCAGGAAGCACCCGATGGAAGAGAAGCACTACATCGAATGGATTGAGATAATCGCTGACGGAAAGGTCTATCGGCAGTATCTCAGGCCGGGGGACAGGCCGCAGGCGCAGTTCAAGGTCGCTGCTGAAAACGTGGTGGCAAGGGAGTACTGCAACCTGCACGGGCTTTGGAAAGCCTGAGACTTCAGCACGATAATCTTTTGATTTTTTAGGTGATCTTTTCAATTTTTTCGGAACACACAAAAGAGGTAATATCATGAGAGTTATCATTGGTTCTGACCATGCCGGCTACAGGCGTAAGGAGGAAGTCAAGCGGTTCCTGAAGAGCAGGAGGATCCTGTTTGAGGATGTCGGAACTTATTCTGCCGACCCTGTCGACTACCCTGAATTTGCTGTCAAGGTCGCGAGGAAGGTCGCAAGGGACAGGGATCTCAAGGGCATTCTTGTCTGCGGCAGCGGGACAGGAATGGTCATCGCAGCCAACAAGGTGAAAGGCATCCGTGCTGTCGCCGCTTATGATAGCTACACAGCGAAGATGTCGAGGATGGACAATGACACCAATGTCCTGGGTCTTAGAGGGAGGTGTTTTCCGCTGGAGAGCGCGAAAAAGATAGTCTCGACCTGGCTTAAGACCAGGTTCAGCAGGGCTTCCAGGCACAGGAGGCGGATTAAGGAGATAAGCAGGCTGGAAAGATGAGGAAAGTGATAATTCCCGCGATAATCGCGAAGTCACAGGAGGAGCTGGACAAGAAGATAGCCAGGTTAAAGGGGCAAGTAAAGGTCATACAGCTCGACGTGATGGATGGAATCTTTGTGAAGAACAGCTCAATCGATTTTGATTTCAGGCTGCCGAAGACAGGGTGCAGTTTCGAGGCGCACCTGATGGTTGCCGATCCTGTAGGCTGGATAAGGGCTCATGGTGACAAGGTCGACACAATCATAGCGCCCATAGAGGCGGGAAGTCCTGACATGATAATCAGGATGGTGAAAGGAAAAGGTAAGCGGGTGGGGTTTGCGCTCAACCCTGAGACATCCGTTGATGAGGTCAAGGGTCTGGTCAGCAAGATAGACCAGGTGCTGGTGCTCTCTGTGAAGCCAGGATTCTACGGGGGGCGGTTCATACCAGGATGTCTCGATAAGGTCAGGGAACTGAGGGATTTGGCGCCGAAGCTTGACATAGAGGTGGACGGCGGCATGCGCCCCGGGACGATAGGCAAGGCAGCGAAGGCGGGCGCCAACCTGTTCGTCTCAGGTTCGTATACTGTTGACGCGGTTGACGTCGGGGCTGCTGTGGCCTCGCTGAAAAAAGAGGCAGCATAAGATGAAGGGTATCGGAAAGATAAGGCAGCTCGAGGTGATGGCTGACAGGCTGAGGATAGGGTCGATAATCTCCACCACAGCAGCAGGCTCAGGCCATCCGACATCATGCATGTCATGCGCAGAGATCATGAGCGCCCTGTTCTTCGACGAGCTGCAGGAAGACGATGAGTTCATACTTTCAAAGGGCCACGCAGCCCCCATCCTGTGGGCTGCATATGCTGAAGCTGGCCTGATACCTAGGAAAGAGCTCCTCAATCTGAGGAAAGTCACGAGCAGTCTCGAGGGGCACCCGACGCCCCTTATGCCTATGGTGAAGGTCGCTACAGGAAGTTTGGGCCAGGGGCTTGCGGCAGGCGTGGGTATGGCTCTCGGGAAGAGGCTGCTGAATGACGAGGGGCGTGTATATGTCCTTCTTGGTGACGGTGAGTGTGCGGAAGGCTCTGTATGGGAGGCTGCGAACGCTGCAGCGCACTACCGGCTCGGCAGCCTGTGCGCTGTCGTCGACATCAACCGTCTGGGCCAGTCGCAGCAGACCATGCACGGCCATGACATCAATGCTTACAGGAGGAAGTTTGAGGCTTTCGGCTGGAACGCGGGTATTGTCAACGGGCACAGCGTGATGGATATCCTTGACGCCCTCAGAAGTGCGAGGAAGAGCAGCAGGCCTTTTGTCATACTTGCGAAGACATTCAAGGGGAAAGGTGTGTCTTTCCTCGAGGACAGGGACGGCTGGCATGGCAGGCCATTGGACAGGGAGCAGATGGATCTTGCGCTGAAGGAGATTGGGCCTGCTGAAGTCGAGCTGCCTTCCAGGGTCAGGTATAAGAAGACACTGCACCCTCCTGCAGGGTTCACGGCCGGAGATTATGTGATAGGGGACCTGGTCGCCACAAGGACTGCATTCGGCAACGCGCTTGTCAACGCAGGGAAGAAGGACTGCCGTGTCGTGGCCATCGACGGTGACGTGAAGAATTCTACAATGACCATCGGATTTTTCAGGGAGTTCCCCGGCAGGGGCTTTGAGTCGTTCATCGCAGAGCAGAACATGGTCGGCATGGCCATAGGTCTTTCATCACAGGGGTTTGTCTCTTTTGTCGCGACATTCGGGGCGTTCCTGACAAGGGCGCATGATTTCATCAGGATGGCCATGTACTCTAAGGCCAACATCAAGTTTGTAGGTTCCCACGTCGGTGTCAGCATCGGGGAGGATGGGCCGAGCCAGATGGGGCTTGAGGATATCCCTATGTTCATCAGCATGCCTGGCTCGGTGGTGCTTTACCCGTGCGACGCAGTGTCTGCAGAGCGTCTTACACAGGAGATGATGAAGCACAAAGGCATTTCGTACCTGCGCACCACAAGGGGAAAGACTCCGGTGATATACCCGAACGGCGAAAAGTTCCCCTTGGGTAAGTTTAAGGTTCTGCGCAGGGGCAGGAAGGACAGGGCGCTTGTCATCGCGGCAGGGGAGACAGTGCATGAGGCGCTGAGGGCATATGGCCTGCTGAAGAGGAAGAAGACCGGCATCAGGGTGATTGACCTTTACTCCATCAAGCCGCTTGACGGAAAAGAGCTTGCAAAGCACGCGAAAGAGTGCGGCGGAAGGGTCATTGTCGTAGAGGACCATTATCTGGGCGGCATCGGCGGGGCCGTTGCAGAGGCTGTCGGGAAGATACACCACCTTTATGTCAAGGATATCCCCCGGTCTGGAAGGCCCGGGCAGCTGAGGAAGAAGTACTGCATTGACGCTGGGGCTATCGCGGCGGCTGTCAGGAGGTTGAAGTGATGATAGAAATGAAAAGATGCTGGAGATGCAATGTCTGCAATGATATACACTATGGAATTGCATGCCCTGAGGTCTGCCCGACGTGCATGCAAAATAATTCATATTGCGAAGTATCTGAGAAAGAGGCGCGCAACATGATGGGTGCAGAAGGCGGAAGTGGCATGGATGCCGCTGCTGTGCTCTCTGCATGGGAAAAGTTCGCAGAGAAGAACGGGTTCATGCTGAACCCTGACAAGGAACACGTCGACCTGATTACCAAGGGCGTTCTGATGAACGAGTCTAAATTCGGCCTGAAACTCTGCCCCTGCCGCCTGAGGGACGGAAAGCGCGAGCGAGACCTGAAGATTACCTGCCCTTGCAACTTCAGGGCAGATGAAAATTGGAAAGAAAAAGGAATGTGCTGGTGCGGGCTGTTCGTCAAAAAGAAGTGATTGAAGAATGAAGACAGGAGCATTTTACGAAGCGCTGAAAGTTGCTGCTGCTATACTCATTTGCCAGCTTGCAGGAATTATAGGCTCTTTTTTCACAGCTTCTTCGGTCGGCGCTTGGTATGCTGCGCTGAACAAACCAGCGTTCAACCCGCCGGGCTGGGTCTTCGGGCCGGTCTGGATTACGCTGTACACCATGATGGGAATCTCGCTCTATCTTGTCTGGCGTTCAGGCAGCAGGAGCTGGTTTGTGTTCGGTGTTTTCGGCCTCCAGCTGGTGCTGAACGCGCTTTGGTCGATATTGTTTTTTGGTTTCCATGCTCCCGGTATCGCTTTCGCAGAGATAACCATCCTCTGGCTCTCGATAATGGCGACAACAGTCCTGTTCTTCAGCATATCGAGAGCAGCATCTTACCTTCTGGTGCCTTATCTTCTTTGGGTGTCTTTTGCTGCCCTGCTGAACTTCATGCTGTGGCGTCTGAACTAAGACTGAAGAGATACATCACTTCCTGTACGCAATGTATATGTCCGCTTCCAGCATTACGCCGTCGTCATAATAATGATGCACAAAATAAAGATTTCCGTCACGGTCAAGTGTGGGCTCTCCTGCAAAGGTGTCGACCATAAGTTCAGGCTCGCCCCACTCTCCACCGACCAGCCCAGACCTGAACACCGCAGGAGTCCCTTTGTAAAACCTGTTGAACCACAGCTCATTGCCGTCAGGTGTGATGTATGGCCAGCCGTCGCTGGCTTCAGTGTTAACCGCCTCAACATTCTCAGGCTCCTGCCATCTTCCGTCGGCCTTGCGCATTCTCCAGATGTCATTGTCTCCTTTGCCGCCGGGCCTTGATGAGTGGAAATATGCCTCGTTCCCGTCGCGTGTGAAGTGCAGCTCTCCGACCTCGTATTCAGGAGGGAAGTTTTCGACTTTCCATTTCTGCCATTTTCCGTCTATGAACTCGGCCCTTGCCCATTGTATCCCTGTGTATCCTTCGCGCACTGTGCAAAACCACATCGTATCGCCTTGGACAAACTCGCATCCGTCGCCTGAGAGCTTGCCGGGGTCCTGGAGCCAGACGCGTTCCGGTTCCTGCCATGCTCCGTTCTCCCAGCGCGAGACCCATATGCCTGTGACACCGTCGAGTATCTGTTTTTCCACAGGGACACTTACGTCTGGTGTGAAGAAGAAATAGAACTCATCCCGGTCAGCAGGCATGAACGGCGAGTCCTCTGCGCCGGCAGTGTTCACCGCGTCGAAAGGCACAGGCTCTTCAAACTCGTCGCTGTGAAGCACAGGGGGGTTCCTGTCTGTCTCCGGTGTCATCTTGACCGCGTCTGAAGGTATCTTGCCGCGCCTGTCGGCAAAGACATGCTCTGCAGGAGCGCATCCGGCCAGCACGACCAACAGTAAGAGCAAGAAAAGAAAAATACTGTTCTGATATGCTGCCAAGATATTTGACATTTATCCCTCTGCGTATCTGCTGCGTTTAAAACCATTATTCTTTAAAAAAGTTTGTTTTTATGCTGCGTGTCGCGGCTTGTTCTTTTTACAATATCGCAGTCGTAAAGAACATTTAAATATCAATCATTCTTGCGCAGGTGAATGGCAGATGAAGGACGGCTGTTCGCCTATTCTATGGTTGGTTTCTTTGTAGGTATTGGCCTGTTCATCAAGGGATTCTCCTGGTTCCGCCTGAAGCGCATGATAGAGAACATGCCGACCTCGAAGATACGCTCGCTTGCCATGGGCCTTTGCGAGATATACGGCGAGGTGGTGCCTGCTGAGAAGAAGGTCCTCAAGAGCCCTCTCACAGGAAAAGATTGCGTGTACTACAAGTACACGGTGGAAGAGAAACGCAGTTCCGGCAAGAACAGCTACTGGGCGACGATAAAGGCAGGGGTAGACATGGTGCATTTCTTTGTCAAGGACAATACAGGTTCTGTGCTGGTGGACCCAAAGGGCGCGAATGTTGACATCCCTGTGGATTACACCTTCAATTCAGGCATTGCAGGGAGAACACCTTTGCCAGTGCTGGATTTTCTCAAGAAGAACGGCCTCACGAACAGGACCCTGTTCGGCTTCAACAAGCAGATGCGCTACACAGAATATTACATCGCTCCGAATGACAAGCTGTACATCCTCGGGAGTGCGGGAGACAACCCTTTCTTTGAGGACGCAAGCGCCCAGAAGAATGAGGAGGATATAATGATACAGAAAGGCGGAGAAGGGATATACTACATTTCAGACAGCTCTGAGAATGACTTGCTGAAGAAGCTGAAGCTGAAGGTGATAGGAGGCTTCCTAGGCGGCGGGGCGCTGATAGTGGGCTGCCTGACGATAATACTTATATACTTAAGGCTATTTTGAGAACAGGTAAGGAGGTATGGAAATGGCGATTGGAGTGGCGATTGTTGTTTTGGTCATTGTCATCCTGGTCGTGGTAGGCATTGTGGGCTACTTCATCGGGATCTACAATGGCCTGGTCAGGCTGAAGAACGACATCAAGAAGTCTTGGGGCAACATTGACGTGCTGCTGAAGCAGAGGTCTGACGAGCTTCCCAAGCTCATCAACACTGTGAAAGGGTACATGAAGCATGAGAAAGGGGTGCTCACACAGATAACAGAGGCGAGGAGCGCGCTCCTGAAGGCGAAGTCCGTGCCTGAGAAGGCTGCTGCAGACAGCCAGATAACCGGCGCTCTGAAGACGCTTTTCGCCGTCGCTGAGAACTATCCGCAGCTGAAGGCGAACGAGAATTTCATGCACCTGCAGCAGAGGATAAGCGGCATCGAGAATGAGCTGGCTGACAGGCGCGAGTTCTACAACGACAGCTGCAACCAGTTCAACATCCGCATTGAGAGCTTCCCTGACATGATCGTGGCGAACATGATGAAGCTGACTCCGAAGGAGATGTTCAAGGCGGCTGAGGAGGAGAAGAAGGATGTCAAGGTGGAGTTCTGAATCTTTTCTTTTTGTCTTTTTTGGCTTGGTTTTTCAGGAGGTGTGACCATGGCTGTTGAATACATGTGCAGCAACTGCAACTATAGGTTCAAGTTGCAGTCTGACAGGGTGCTTCCGGCCTGCCCTTACTGCGGCAAGCCCAAGACCCTCAGGACAATCCACAGGGGGCCTGGCAAGGCGGAGAAGCTCATCCAGGATGCCTGATGTTTCTGCATTTTCAGCATAATAGTTATTTTTTAATACTTCTCCTTATTTCTTTGTTATTATCTATGCAATACGTAAAGGAGTTCGAGGCAAAGGTCAGGAAGACAATCAAAGAATATGCTCTCTGCAGCAGGAATGAGAAGATATTCGTCGCCTGCAGCGGCGGCAAGGACAGCACTGCTGCACTCTACATCCTGAAGAAGGCAGGATATGATGTCGAGGGCATGATGATAGACCTTAAGATGGGTGACTGGTCGCAGAGGAATCTTGGCAACCTGAAGGGTTTCTGTGACAGGAATAAGATTAAGCTGAACATAATTGACATCAGGAAAGAGCATGGCTCTAGCATCTGCTTCTTAAGGTCCGGAATCCAGGAGCGTGGGCGCATAGGCAACTGCACCATCTGCGGTGTTGTGCGCAGGTGGATACTGAACAAGAAAGCTAGGGAGCTCGGCGCTGCGAAGCTTGTCACAGGACACAACCTTGATGATGAGGCAGAGAATGTGATGATGAACCTGTTGAAGGGCAAGCCTGAGCTGTTCATGAACATGGGCCCGAAGACAGGCATGATAGAAGACGCAGGATTCGTGCAGCGCGTCAAGCCGCTCTACTTCTGCACCAACGCAGAGATAAGGAAGTACACCGAGGAGATGGGCTGGGACAGGGAGATAGTCTATGAGCCTTGCCCCTGTTCTGTTGGAGCGTTCAGGCGTGATGTGCGGGCGATGCTTTCAGAGCTTGAGAAGAAGTGCCCGAAGGTCAAGCATAACTTGGTCGCTAAGCTTATCGGGATGCTGCCGAAGATAAAAGAAAGATATGGAAGTTCTTCAAACCTGAAATACTGCAGGGTCTGCGGCGAGCCAAGCAGGAATGACATCTGCAGGAGATGCCAGCTGATGAAGGTCATGGTAAGGTAAGCTAGGAAACTCCTTCAAATTCTTCGGAACATTTCCGGATGAATAATCAGTAATCGCAAACCCATCCAACGTTCTCAGAAACATTCCGCACAGCAAGAACATTCTTCGGTTTTCCGTCGAGAACACATATAAAGATAGAAAACAAAAGAAAAACCAAGGTTGCCACCTTGGTGAAATCTTACCAGATGGCGACTTAAAAGGTTTAGATGTATTTAAACCTTTGTGCTGTGCAAAGGTGCGGTCGCATAATTTGGTAGTGCGCCAGGGTGCCATCCTGATGAAATCTTACCAGATTTCTTGCGGGTTCGAATCGGTTTAACCCCTTTGATCGCGGTTTTCCCGCCCGCACCGCACAATATCTCAAAATCAGTTTATCACGATGATACTCCAGCTCCTGCTAGCAATCCTCCTCGGAATATCCGCAGGAATATTCACGGGCTGATATCATAGTGGGCTGCCGCGAAGAAGGACAAAACATCATTTGTACGACAAATCAAATACAGAGGATGAAAATCAGCAAAGGCAAGCAAGAACAACCAAATCGCGAGTCAGAAGTGTTTTCCCTCTGAAGATTTCCGCAGAAAGCGCCACAATACGATTATTTCCAGCGCAGGTGGCGTTAGGATGCTCATGTTCATGCATGTAACCATAGGCGACAACTATTGGTTATTGAATGGCGCAACAAAGCCCGGCGACTCGAAACCTTTTAAATAGCACTTAAGTGCTTTAAAATAAGCACCAAAGTGGAAAGATATATAAATAAGAACATAATAAATACACCAAGGTGGAAATAATGGAAAAAAACGAAACATCCTGCAGGACAGAAGAGCTAAGATGGATTGATCTGCCTGCGACCGAAAAGGATAATTACCTCGCTTTCCACAGGACAGCATATGAAGAGGATTTGAAGCACGCGGAGAAGAACATTCTTGATTTCCCCCGCTGGAGCATCATCTCTGGATATTATTGCATGCATAACATAACAAAGCTGTTTCTTGCAGGAAGGTTCAATGCAAAGATCTCAAGCCCGGAGATACACGCAAAGACAATTGAGGCGCTTGAGCATTTCATCAAGGATCCTGCGCTGAAGGAAAAACTCCTCAAACTGCTGAAAGAAGCGAAGGATGTCTATTACAGCGCTGAACGCCTCAAGGAAAAGACGTTGCCCGTCCTCCTGAAGCGCGGGAAGCAGGAAAGAGGCAAAGCTCAGTATTATTCCGAGGATTACACAAAAGAGAGCAAGGTGAACTCGCAGAAAGCAGTTTATTTTCTCGATAAGATAGTAAAGCCATACGTCGGATTGGTGAAGGGGTTGATGGAATAATGCTGTTGGACGTGTGTTTGGGTACCAGGACTGCCTGGAAGATATTGTTCGTCTTCGCCGAGGCTCCAGGTAAGGCTATATCGAGGAAAGAGATACAGCAGCTCACGAAGTTAGGCAACAAGGTGCTGACAAAGTTCCTGCTCCTGCTTGAGAAATTCAGCATTATAACATCAGAAAAGATCGGCAAGGCATATTATTACAAGCTCAACCTGAGCAGCGCATTCACAGAGCAGATAATAGAGACAATAATGCTCGAGAAGAAGCAGCTCAACAACCCTGATTTTGCTGCACTGAACGTGCTGCGCGAGTTCGTCTATGAGCTGACGAACGCAGATCTTGAGAATATCGAGCAAGTGATACTGTTCGGCTCATACGCTAAAAGGACATTCAGCAGGGACTCGGACATTGACGTCGCGATAATCACCACAGAGAAAAGCGCTGATGGCGAGCTTCTGATCACAGACATCATCGACAGGCTGCACAAGAGATTCAAGAAGGAGATACAGCCGCACTACTACACAGCGAAGGATTTCAAGGCGCTGGAAAAGAAAGACAGGCTGGTGAAAGAGATTGTGAAAGACGGGATAAGGCTATTGTAGACTCCTGATGCGGCAAATCCCGCGCGGGCCGCACAATAACTTACAAGATGTAACCATAGGCAACAACTATGCGTTATTGACAGGCGTAACGGGCCCGATGACCCAGAATGTGCGTGAATGCACTAAATACCGATATTTTTGATTTTTATCAATTGCTCAATCTTCTCGAACGTTTGTTCATATTGGTTTGCTGTTTTTACTATTCTGTTTTTTCCTTCTATCATCTTGTTCTTTTTTATCAGTTCAAATGCTTTTTTCAACGAGAGGTCAATCTCTTTTATTCTGTTGCATATTTCACTGAATTCAGCGTGGTTTTGTTCGAGGTATTCTGCCTTTAAGAGCATACGTTTTGAAAGTGATGTTGCTTTGACCATGAGGCCGAAGAAAGTGAACTGGAAATACTTGAAATGCTTGATTCTTGGGTCGAGGTAGTCAAGGTCGAGGTTTTCACAGATTCCTTTAAGGATCCCCAGCAGTTCGTGCAGGCTGTTTCCAAGCAGGAGGATGCTTGTCAGGTAATTTTTTTCAGCGCCTTTCATCTGATGAGCCTCTCAACAAGGAAGCAAAATGCTGCGCAGGTTAGCAGCCACAGGACCGCAGAGAGAATGGTCGCGTTGGTTGCACTCTCCTTTATTCTCTTGCTCTTTTCCATTTTTGGGAAGTGAATATATGTCTGGAGGAATATCATCAGCCACAAAGCTAGGACGAAGGGGATGGATATCGGAAGGTATAGCAGTATCGGGTTTTCAAAAGCCATTTTATTGAAGGAGAAGTCATCAGCAGAAAGCGGTTCAGGCAAACATTGCCTTGGCGGACTTCATCGCCTGCCGGTGCTTAATGGCTTTTCGTTTATATATCTTTGCCAGCCAAACCTTTTGGAGGTGTTTTTTATGAGCAGAACAAAGCATAGCTCTATTTTCATTTCTCAGCATCTTAGCTCCAGCTCTCCCAATCACCAAATACCATGCACGCCCGTACATTTGTACGATTCAGGCATACTTGGAGGGGGTTTATGTGAGATGATGGAACAAAATGCGTTTGTAATGCAACTGCTAAGAAGATGTTCACGTCGATAATCATAGCGATAGCGATTGGCGTGTCCGCCGGGAT
>JAFGJH010000012.1 GCA_016929255.1 Candidatus Woesearchaeota archaeon | reverse complement strand
TTTGCCGGCAAACGGCGCATCATCAACCACTGAAGGCTTAAGCCTTACTGAATACTGCCTGCAATGCAGCCGGTTTCCGATGTTCTTGGCAACCGACGCAAGAGCGGCGGCAGCTGCCACGCACGTCGCGGCGGCACTGCAAAAATGAGCTGAACAAACGCCACTTTTCAAAACAGTTATATCTTCCTCACGAACATGCTCCTAAACTCCTTGGAAAGAAGCTCCTCTGCACGCTTAGTCAGGTCGCCGACAGTGACAAAAAGTATCGGAAGCTTCTTTATCTGACCCTGCACAAAAGCGCTCGCCAGGTCGCCGTCATTTATCTTTGACTTTGACTTGGCCTTGCAGTAATACTCAAGGACGCCCACATTGCTCGGAATCTTGACAACAAAATCATACTCTGTCCCTTTCCGTATGAGAACAAAATCCAGTATATCCATGCCTGCACCATCAAAAAACTTCCTGACATTCATGAAGAACTCATCGTCCTCAGGAAAGACCATCAACTTTGACTCCTGCTGCTGAAGGTGCTCAGGCCTCTTCTTCCCTATCTTGACCTTCTCGTCAGTGTCTATCATGGTAGAGAATGAGACAGACGGCTGGTATGAAAACTCAGGGACCTCTGACTGCTCCAAGGTAGTCATGGTAACAGAAGTCACAGGCTTCTTCGGATGCGCACTGACCTCCTCGGTACGCGCACTAGGCTCGACAATCAGAGCAGAAGCTCCAATAGTCGCCTGCACCTCCTTCGGCCGCTCTTCCTCTGTCTCTTCAGGCTCTTCAGCACCCTTTGTCTTATCCTCTTTCGCCTCTTCCCTCCTGTTGATGTAATCCTTGATCAGAGACTGCGCATCATCGTCAGAGACAAGGTAATATTTCCAGAAAAGATCAGAATAGCCGTTCGCAGTCACCTCCAAAGGCACTGCAAAATCCTTTATCTCACGCAGAGCGACACGCGTCTGGGGATCCTGGTCCCTATCCCTCAGTATCTTGGAACCCTTAAGCAGCCCGAAAGCAGCGGATTCCTGCTGGCCGAGCCGGTCAGCGAACCTCTCAATCAAATGCTCCTGCCCTTCACAATAATATAATGGAGAGCCTCCCACCTTCATCGAGGTCAGCCTGAGCTTCTTCTGATCGACCATCTCGGCAAGCATCGCAGAGGCAAAAAGCACATTTGTGCGCAACTCCTTGTTTATCTGCGCAGGCAGCAGAGGCCCGTTCTCCTTGACGATACTGAGAAGTTTTTCGCGGTGGTCCATGACAGGAAAAATATCCTTTTTTGTATATAAACTTTGTCCTGTTTAAAAAGAAGATTTTCAGGGCCTTACCCAGCGTATCCCATAATAAGTGATTTCACCTTCGTCGCCGACGCATCTTTTTAGAAAAGCTGCGCCAGAATAACACCGGACACCCTCCTCCGGCTCGGTCCAGGACTAAAAAAATTAAGGTCGGACCCAACGAATTTCATAATAAGTGACGTCACCCTCATCGTCTACAACTCCGATGAGAAGGCGCTTCTTTGTGCTGTGCGCCACGCGGTTCTTTGCGCTGAAATCATACCAGGTTATCTGCTCACCCTCGTGCACAGGATAGACAATCCACTTCGCGTGATCATCGCCGGGCTTAATACCCCTGTCATAGACACGGAAGTCGGCGCCGAACTTAAGGGCTGTCTTTATTATATAGCCGCGGTTGCGCATGTCCTTGAATACACAGTAGCGTATCCAGAAATTTGGCTCGACCTTGCTCGCCTTCTTAACAAAAGAATCGAACAGTATGCCCTTGCTCTTGGAGTCTGTGACCTTGAGACGCCCCTTTTCCACGAGGTACAGGGCCTCGAGCAGTGAGAGCTGCACCTTGCCGTCCTCAATCATGTTGCCGTAACGGCTCTGGTTATAGAACTCCCTAGCATCATCACTAGACTCAGTTATTACACGCTCGCGCGCCAATACAGCAGAAACAACAGGCTTAGACTTGGGCTTGTCACCCTCAGCCTTTGCAGCCGCAGTCGCGGTCTCTGCAGGCGCCTCGGTCTTCTTCTTCCTAGGCATGACATACAGGGGTAAGGAGTAGTTTATAAAGGTTTGTCTTGGAAGAACTTGGGCTCAGGTGAAAATCTCGCCTTTGGCGGTTGCCGCCGGGCTCGCCTATTGATTGTTTCGCCGAGAGCCCTACCTCCCCGTATGGGGCACTCAAAGCGGCAGGCGCTTTGGTGCCTCGCTCGCTACGCTCGGAGGCGTGTCCCCCCCGGCGACGGGCGCGCTTCTTTAACAAAAGCGGCTCGCAAAAGGCGGCAACATGATTTTCACCTGAACCATGAACCGCAACACATTTATAAAGAAAAAGATAACTCCAGGAGACCATGATAGAACTCACGTTTTTAGGCACGTCATGCATGGTGCCCACAAAGGAAAGGAACGTCACAAGCATGTTCATCAAGTACAATGCAGAAGGCATACTGCTGGACTGCGGGGAAGGAACGCAGAGACAGATGAACATAGCAGGCATCAAAAGGACATCAGTCACCAAGATACTTGTCAGCCACTGGCACGGAGACCACGTCTCAGGCATCATCGGCCTGCTCCAGACAATCGGGAACGAAGCAGAGCCGCCGCACATAAAGATATTCGGGCCGCACGAGACAAAGAAAAGGGTGGAGCACATGCTCCAGACCTGCATATTCGACAACAAGGTAGACCTTGAGGTGCATGAGCTGAACCCGAAGAAAGGAGAGGTGCTGAGGTTCTTCGAAACAGAGGAATACGCTCTCGAGTGCGCGCAGCTCAACCACGGAATACCCTGCATCGGCTACAGCTTCATAGAGAAGAAAAGGCTCAACATAGACACGGCAAAGCAGAAGAAGCTCGGAGTCAGGGACGGCCCCTGGCTCAGGAAGATCAAGGAAGGAAAAGAAATCGAATATAAAGGCAGGAAAATAAAGCCTGAACAGATGACATACAATGTTGACCAGAAAAAAATAACATACATCGCGGATACAGAAGCATGCGGGGAGGCTGTGTTGCTGGCGAAAAGAGCTGATGTGATGATAAGCGAGAGCGCTTTCGCCTCAAGCCTCCAGGAGAAGGCGGAAATGAGGAAGCACATGAGCGCGAAGGACGCCGCACTGATGGCAAGCCAGGCAGAAGCTGAAAAGCTCATATTGACCCACTTCTCACAGAGATACAAAACAATGGAGGAGCTGGAAGAAGAGGCAAAGGTGCATTTCCCGAACACTGTCTGCGCCTATGACTTCATGAAGCTCAAGCTCTGAACCTTTTTCTCGACGAGAAAGATGACATCCCGAACCAGGAATGATTTTCATTCTTGATTAATGATAATAAAGATTTAAATAAAACACGGAAATGCAGATACGCATGGACAAGCAAAGCTGGGAGCAAAAAAGACCCGCACAAGAGCAACTTTTCGAAAACAAGGTGCGCCAGCTCATGTACCGGCGAAGGATCACATACCATGAAGCCGCGGACATCGTGAAAAAAGGCCAGAAGTCCATCTGGGAATTCTGATTTCTGACAAGACACGCAGGGCGGGTGAGACTAAAAGTTATCAGCAGAACAGCGCAAGCTATATAATGCAGAAAGTCTTATGGCAGCTCATGTCGCTGAAATCAAAAGGAATCAACGCTGAAAGGGAGCTCATCCACCTATTCTGGAACAACGGATGGACTGCCTGCAGGGTTGCAGGAAGCGGATCCACAAAATACCCCAGCCCGGATGTCATAGCAGGGAACAATGTCAGGAAGCTGGCGATAGAGTGCAAGGTGACAAAGGACATAAGGCAGTACTTCACAAAGAAAGAGATAGAAGAGCTCAGGCTCTTCGCGCAGATGTTCGGCGCAGAGCCGTGGGTTGGTGTCAAGTTCAACAATGTTGACTGGTACTTCCTGACCCTGGAAGACCTCGGCAACAAAGGGGAAGGATACTCCACATCGCTGGCGAACGCAAAGACAAAGGGATTCCTTTTCGATGAGCTCGTCAAGAAGCAGGCAGATCACATGACACAGGCTATTTCTTAGGAACAAAGACATTCAATACCTTCTGCACAACGCCCTCCTCCCGCTCGATTGTCTCAATCTGCTGCTCAACCATCTTTATCTCATCCTCCTCCTTCTTCAGCACCTTCCCCGCCTCCTTCACCTCCTTAATAATCTCCTTTTCCTCCCGCCTCTCTGAAAGGAACTCTGCATTGGAGATGAAGACAAGCAGTATCGCTATGAAGAGCACATTGACTACAAGCCCCATCAATGCCTCCATGAAAAAAACCAGCCTGGCGGCAGTAGAGACCGGAAGTATCTCGCCATAACCTGTCGTGGTGAAAGAAACCATGCTGTAGTAGATGAAAGATGCCACAGTAGGCTCCTTGTCCACAGACAGGCTGAACGCAGCAGGATTGGCAGGATCATTATAGATGTCATAATAGAGCGTCCCGAACCCTATCACATAAAAAAGGACTATCGAAAGGTATATCGCCACGATTGAGAACTGCTTCCTGTGCTTGAACCAGTCCCTCAGCGTCCGCTCAATACCAAGCACCTCAGGGCAGAAGATGAAAGTAAGAAGGATGTAGCTGCCAAAATAATTAGGAATTGTGTAAAGCAGGCTATAATCGCCCCTGAGCGCTGAAGGCAATGTCATGCCGACACCTATTATGAAGAAAGCAATTATAGAATAACGGATACCTGCTATGTTCTCCCTGTCCCTGATGAAAGGTATGACAAAGAAGAAAAGGAGCGCCATGAAAGGGACCATGAACACCTTCGCTATTATGCCAGGTGATGCCTCGAAATAATCAGAATAGACTGCCCCTATCTTGAGCGCGAAAAGAATAAATACCATGAGGGGAATGAAGAACAGAAGATTATAGTTCACAAGCTTCAGGAGCGAGATGTCCTTCTTTCCCGCCTCCGGGTCAACCACTGAGCGTACTTTAGCAATAAAGCCTTCAGGCTTATGCCTGTGCTTCACCCCTTTTCTCTGCTTTGACATGCAGAAACCAATAACCTGTTCGTATTTAAAGGTTATCAAAATCTCGCTCATAAGCTCGATTTTGGACTTGACAGCCTTTCAGGCTCTCAAGTTTAAAAAGAAAAATTAATAAATCCTCTGAACCAAGGTTTTATGCATGAAGAGGTGGATGCACAAAGTAGAGGTGATAGTGGACAAAGCCATACCGCCTTGCCTCATACTTCTCCTCATAATAATAGTCATGGACCTGGGTTTCCCTGACCTGGTGGAACACTACCACCTGCATTACTACATACTTACAGCAGACTATATCATAATCGCAATATTCGTAGCTGACCTTTTCTTCAAATGGCTAAGGACAATGCACGCCCCCCTCTTCCTGAAAAAATACTGGCTCGACATACTGGCCGTGTTCCCTTTCTTCCTGCTGTTCAGGGTCTTTGAACTTGCCGCAGGAGCTTTCTCAGCAGCAATCAGCGAAGGAGCACATACAGTCCAGGCAGTGGTGCATGAAGGGCTTGAAATTGAGAAAGAAGGGGCCAAACTGCTCCGAGAGGCTGAGAAGTTCGCAAAAGAAGGCAGCAGGATCGTAAGAGAGGCTGAAAAGATGTCAAAGCTTAGCAGGTCAGCGAGGTTCATGCGATTCCTAAGGCCAATACTCAGGATACCGAGATTCTTCAAGGCAGTGCCGAAGATTATGGGATTCTACGAGAAACCCACAGGAGAGCACCATACGCATGAGTTCATGCACAAACATTCCAAAAAAAAGTAAAGAGCAAGCAGAAAACAAGAATAAAGCCTCCGATGGGCAGCACAGCGCTTTGCGCTGCTGGTCCATCGTCGTCTAAAGCCTCCGATGGGAGCCAGGCACAACTGTCTTGCCAGTTGACAACGCCATCCAGTGCCACACTCGCACAGCTCGGTGGCACGCTATAAGAAAATAAAGCCTCCGATGGGAGTTGCACCCACGACCTGCTGCTTACCCTCGGCCATAAAGGCATACGAGGCAGCCGCTATAGCTACTAAGCCACGGAGGCATGAGCATTAAGTGTTCTTGAGCAGTTCCTCTTTAGACCTGAACTTCCTCTGGCATTCTGAGCAGACAGTGTGCTTCTTGCCCTTCCCATCCTTGACATAAGTCCCCACTGGCTTGTCCAGGAAAGTCTCGCCAATCTTCTTCTTGCATATCTCGCACTTCATGGAATCCGCAAATGCCCATTTAATATTTAAATTTAGTGTTATTTGGTAGTGAAACGAAGAATAAACAAGAAAACATCCTCATGCAAAACAAAAAAAATTGGCGAAAGACAAAAACAGATTCTCACAAATTTTTTCAAAAAAAATAAAAATGCGTTTTCCGTCGACAAAAAAAACAAAAGCACTGAAAAAATAAAAACATTTAAATATGATAAGAAGCTGAAAGTTCTCCATCAATGCTAATAAACGGCCAGAAGATAAACAAAGAAGAATTTTTGGTAATAAAATCAGAGATTACCGACGAAGGAATAACAATTTCCATCAAAGGGAAGAAGTACAAAATAGCATACCCCAAGGAGGTCTGGCAGGCATATTCAGACACGAACAAAGAGCTTCTTCTTGACAACCTGACCTTCATGCAGACCTGCCACCTGCCCTCATCACACAAGAAAAAAGGCATAGTGTACAGCAGCGCACTTCCGCTGTTCAAGACATTCGCCTTCGAAAGCACACTCTATGACATCCCATCGACCGCGGTGATAGACAACGAGAAGAGCACAGACTACATAAAGAGTTTCTTCAACACAGAATTCCTGTTCGCGAGCTACGACACGGTGTTCCCTGACCCTTCGAAGCGAAAGAAGGCCAGCCCGAAAAAGAAGCCGAGCGCGATAATATTGTTCACAGCAGGCAAAGAAAGCCTCCTGACCCTTTCCATGTGCCTAGAGCTGGGCATAAAGCCCATCCCCATATACATGAACGAGAACCCCAACCATCCTGAATCCAAGCACAAAGAGAACGTAATAAAGAAACTCAAGGAAGAGTACGGAATAGAGGTCCAGACCATAATAAACGAGCCTGGAAAGCTCAGATACTGTGACCTGGGCGAAGAAGAGAACAATTGGGGCGCGGGGACGCAGTTCCTGACCTATGTTTTAGAGGTGCTCCCGTTCGTTCAATACTTCGATGCTGACTACCTATTCTTCGGAAACGAGTACAGCTGCGATGACTTCACGTTCTGCAAAGAGGGGTTCAAGAGCAACTTCTGCTTTGACCAGTGCGCAGAATGGACAAAACAGCTGAATGCAGTGGCCAACATAATGACAAACAAGGAGGTGGAGGTGGGCAGCCTTGTAGGCCCCATATACGAGCTCGGGCTGATCAAGATACTCCATGAAAGATACCCCTACCTTGCAAAAATGCAGATATCCTGCTTCTCAGACACAGACGAGGGAAAAGAGAGGGTGTGGTGCGGAAACTGCTCTAAATGCGCCAGGATGTTCACATTCTTCAAGGCAACAGGAGTTGACGTCAAAAAAATGGGCTTTGAGAACAACATGTTCAACAAGGAAAACAAGAAGCACTTCTCAATATTCGGCTCAGACTGCGCATACAGCTATGACATCTCAGGCCTAGGCACAGAAGAGCAGGCGCTCGCCCTGTTCATGGCAGCAGGAAAAGGAGAGACAGGATACATAATCGATGAATTCAAGAAGCTACCTGTCTTCAATGACCTCAAGTCAAACTTCAAGAAGGTGTACAACAAATACTTCTCACAATATGAAAGCATAGCAGTGCCCTATGAGCTCAAGGAAAGGGTCATAGACCTTTTCGATGAGACATTCGAAGGAAGGTTCGCCCAAAAGGACTTCAGGCTCAAACACGTCAAAGAGGCAGAGGATATACAGGAACAGACAGAGCTGATAGAGCCTGCCAAACAGTAAAATTATTAAGAAAACGCTAATTCTAGGGCATTATGGCGCGTATAGCTATAGTCAAGAAGAAGGAATGCAATCCTACAGGGTGCGGCGGCTACCTATGCGCAAAGGTCTGCCCTATAAACAGGAAAGGCGAAGAGTGCATAAAGCCGTCACCGATAAACCAAAAGGCCCAGATAGACGAAACACTATGCATAGGATGCGGGATATGCCCTAACAGATGCCCGTTCCAGGCAATAGACATAATAAACCTTCCAGAAGAGTTCAAGAACGACCCGATACACAGGTATGGAGAGAACGGATTCGCACTATACTCCCTGCCGACGCCGATGTTCGGAAAGGTGGTGGGAGTGCTTGGAGTAAACGGGATAGGCAAGTCAACAGCCATAAAGATAGTCGCGGGCGTGCTCAAGCCCAACCTCGGCAGGACAGACGGCTCAGAAGCAGGATATGATGAGCTCATCTCATTCTTCAAAGGCACAGAGGCACAGAACTTCTTCGAGAAGGTAAGGGACGGCAAGATAACAACATCATACAAGCCGCAGACAGTCGATTCAATACCAAAACAGTTCAGCGGGACAGTCAAAGAGCTCCTGAGCAAGGCGGACCAGAAAGGCATGCTGAAAAATGTGGCGGACGTGCTTGAACTGAATAAGATAATGGAGAGCGACATAGCGCGCATATCAGGCGGAGAGCTGCAGAGGGTGGCCATAGCGGCCACAGTGCTGAAGAAGGCCAACCTTTACATATTCGACGAACCGACATCATACCTTGACATAAAACAGAGGATAAAGGTAAGCAGGTTCATAAGAGAGCTCGCTGACGCGGATACCGCTGTCCTGGTCATAGAGCACGACATGATAATACTTGACTACATCACAGACCTTGTCCACATAATGTACGGAAAGGAAGGCGGGTTCGGAGTGGTCAGCATGCCCAAGACCACAAGGATGGGCATAAACATATTCCTTGACGGCTACCTCAAAGAGGAGAACATGAGGTTCCGCGACTATCCCATCAAGTTCGCGGCAAAGCAGCCTGTCCAGAAAGCAGGCAAGGATGTGCAGTGCGGATGGACCGGACTGCGGAAGAAGCTCGGCAATTTCATACTCTCTGCAGACAAAGGAGAGCTATACAAGAACGACGTGGTAGGCATAGTAGGAGAAAACGGCATAGGAAAGACCAGCTTCGTAAAGATACTTGCCGACACCACAAAGCCCGATGCAGGCAAGATAGACGGAAAAATCACCGTCTCATACAAGCCCCAATACCTCGAGGGCGGCGATGACCTGGTCATGACTGCGCTTGGAGACGCGCTCGACAAGTACGACGCTCAGATAATAAGGCCGCTCAACATCAAGCCCCTTCTCATGAAAAAGCTCAACGAGCTCAGCGGAGGGGAGCTCCAGAAGGTAGCCATAGCGCTCTGCCTCTCAAGAAAAGCAGACCTTTACCTGCTGGACGAGCCGTCCGCCTACCTTGATGTAGAGCAGAGGATAAGGGTATCAAAGATAATCGCAGATGTAATGGAGCACAGAGGCACATCAGCGCTGGTGGTCGACCACGACCTCATATTCATAGACTACCTTTCCAAGAAGCTCCTTGTCTTTGAGGGAGAGCCCGCAGTCCACGGCAGCGTGGCAGGACCGTTTGACATGCAGGAAGGCATGAACAGCTTCCTCACAGGCCTCGAGATAACCATGAGGCGCGACGAGGAAAGCCTCAGGCCGAGAATAAACAAGCAGGGAAGCCAGAAAGACAGGGAACAGAGAAACGCGAATAAACTTTATTATGCGTGATAAAAAAGCAGGTCTTCTATCCTCTTCTTATCATCCGGCGAGAGCTCCTTCACAAGATAATCCTTGTTGTGTACCTGTTCCCTTGTGGGAAACCTTATAGGCTCCCCCCAGTCAGGATCTTTTTGCCATCGCGGGTAGATGTGGCCGTGGACATGGCGCGTCCAGTTGCAGTTTATCTGCCAGTTGATTATTGAGGGATGGAGCACCTGCTCAATAGCCTTTCCCACCTTCAGCCAGGCATCCATGATTGCACAAGCCTCTTCATGGCTCAGCTCGGTCAGGTTGTCCGCATGCCGCTTCAGGATGACTTTCACATGGCCGCGGACATACGGAGAGCCCCATACAGCGATGACGTGATCATTCTCATATATCCTCTTGTAATGCTTCTGCCACTCACAAAACTTGCATTTCATCATGTATCACCCGAAATATACAATAATCCTGAATCGTGCAGACACCTCGCCGAGCATCCACGCATCTGACTGAAAAGCGATTTCTACTCGCCCTTGCCAGCTTGAAGCAGCGCTTTCACCATGGCAACTGGCCTTACCGGTCGCAACAACATTCTACTGGCTCATGTTGAGGTGACACGCGCTTGGATCAATCCAGCGACCTGGCAAGGCAGGCGGAGGTGACCGCACTCTTACCATAACTTATTCTTGAGCCTTCTCAGCTCCTTCTTGAAAACGTCAAGCTCACCCTTCGTCAATGGCATCTCCTTAAACTTCTCTCCTTTAAGAGGTATCACGGGAGGGTTGCCCCAGTCCTTGTCCTTCCTGAACCGAGGATAGATGTTCCAGTGGATATGGTGATCCCAGTTATCAAGATACTCAAGATTGAAAAGGTCAGGCTTTATCGCCTTCCCGAGCGCCTTCATGACTTGCATGGTATCATTCATGAAAGAATCAAGAGTCTTCTGGTGGAGCTTGAGAAGGTCCTCCTCGTGCGCCTTCGGCATGACAAGAAGATGCCCCTTGTGGTGCTGCCTGCCGAACATTACAACAATATGCCTGTTCTCAAGGAGGATGTCCTTATTCGCCTTGATCTTCCTGCAGAACGCGCACTCAGGGTGCAGATGCGGGTGCTGGCGCCTCTGCTTGACACAGGTAAACCTCTTCTTTTCGACAGCACTCAAAGAATCGATCAAATCCTTCCTGTAATTCTCCAAAAAACCTGCCAAAAAAATCACCTTTTCACTCTTCTTGAAATATCATAAAAATACAATCGGCCCTGATTATTTAAGCATTGCCTTTGCTCTCACCATTCACAAGAGCTGCTCCGATGAGGTGCGCGACGCGCACAGGCTCGGGTATGAAAGAATGCGTCGCGGTCAGCTTCACAAGCTCCGCAGCCTTCTCAACGGTCATCCCCGCACACTGGATAAAAACCTTGCCTGCCTTGACCGGCGGCCCTGCCTTGTCAAGAAGCCTTATCTTCCTATCCATGCCCAGCTTCTTAAGCACGCTCTTGATGTTGTCAATGTCAGGCTTCCTACGCACGACCACTATGACAGGTATGCCGATCAATGCATTCAGCCGGTGTATGTCGATGACATTGAACCCTGCCATGTTCAGCCCGTCTATGAAGACGCACTTCAGCTGCGACCTGAACCTGCTCCTGTTGACCATCTCAGCGAGCTTGCTGGTCGAATTCAGACCGTCAACGCGTACCTTTGTGGAGACAACCCCATCTGCATAACTCCCTCCCCTGAAGAAGACACCTACAACAGTCACGTAGCTGTCCCTGAACTTGTCAAAAGGAGAATCATCAATACCCAGTACCCTGATTTCCTTCTTCATATTCATATCTTCCTTCCCAACGTGATGAATCCTGAATGCATGGTCGTCTTAGACTTGGGCCTTACCTTACGCCCATCAACCTCCCACTCGCGCTCTATGACCTCGACGGTCTTCAGATGGACAAAATCATCCCTTGCTAGCAGGGCGTTCACAAAGTCCGCCGTCTGGATTATTGTAGGAGAGTAAGAGATGATGAAACCTCCCTGCCTCAATGCGACGGAAGCAGGGCTGATCGCGTCCCAGGGCGAAGGCAGGTCAAGACAGACAAGGTCAACATCCTTCTCATCAATCTTCCTGCATATGTCATTACCCTTCAGCACTATGTTCTTAAGACCTAACGCGGCAATATTCTCCGCCGCAATGGCCTGGTGCTCATTTTCTATCTCATAAGAATACACCTTCCCACAATACCTTGCAAGAAATATCGCCAGCGCGCCAGAGCCTGTGCCCCCTTCCACCACAACAGACCCGGGACCCACACCTGTCTTCGCGATGATATACCCTATGTCCTTCAGGGGTATTATCTGGGGCATGCGCCTGATCCTCTTGTAATTGTCGATGAAAGACGCATCAAATATGCGAAAATCCTTGTCCTGCGACGATTTCACCGTGCCTGCCCTCTTCAGGTCCGCCTTTGATATGAATCCGTAAGAGGTGGAGAAGTCCCTGGAAAGGTCATCGATGTAGAACTGCTTCTCCTTGACTATGGTCACGTCCCTGTCAAGGTCCTCAAAATACTGTTTCTTCCCTTTCCTTATGAGTATCTTTGCTTTTTTCATAGCCATTTTGGAGCAATCTCAGAGCAATCTTAAAGCAATTTCAGACCAGAAATAACTATTTCTTCACTTTGATATCCGCAAGAACCTGGTCTACGACCTGCTCAGGCCATCCTTTCTCCAAGAGGGCTGAGCGGACCTGACTGTCCTTGAATCCGAGGCTGAACGCATGGAATATGTATTTCTCCAGCTCGAGCCTCTTGGCCTGCGATATGACTACTGACTTGGTGGGCTTGGGTCTCACCTCTACTGCGGGCTTCAACTGCCCTGAAGATAATTCAGGAGCAGGTTTGAAGCCTGTGGAAGAAGTTTCGGGTAAACCATTAGGCTCCAAACCTGTCCTAGTTACAGTAGGGGGTTTTTCCAAGCGATGAAGCCTAGCCCGGTAAAGGGCCACACCTCCCACTAGGAACATGACAAAAACTGCTGCAAATATTATAGTCCAGATACCTATCGGAGATTCAGGAAGCTGGACCTGCTGCATAGCTTCTCCTGCTGCAGCCGTCCCTTCAGGCGCCGTAGCAGGCCTCGGAGTGTAGACGGTGGCGGGCACCTGCTGGCCAACAGCACCAGTCGCCGGAGCCTGCACTTTCTTAGATGCTGCGGCAGGAAGCAGCGGGAACATGAAAGGCTTGCTATCAATGCTCTTGAAGGTCAGCATGACAAAGTCATTGGAGACATGCATCGAAACCTGGGCATCCTTCGCGAAATAAGATGTCAGGCCCATGGTCTTTGTCTCGCCGAATTTTATCTCAAAAGGAAGGTATGTCTGCATGTTCTTCAGCTCCACCTTCATCGCCTGGACCTTCACGACACGGAAATGATAGTCAGCGCCCTTGTACTGCACGACCAGCTCATCACCGTTGTACAGCTGCACAGACGAGCCCTCCGGCGTCGGAGTGACGTAGATTATCCGCGGGCCGCCGAGGCCTCCTCCGCCACCGCCACCGCCGCCACCGCCGCCTCCCAGACCTCCTCCAGGGGCATTGTACTGGGCAAGGAAGAACGACGAGAAGTTCGTCGCCACAGCGGAGACCATGCCATTGGATGCGGATGATGACAGCAGAACACATGTCGAAGTATTGGTCGTGCCTGTACTGAAGTTGTGCTCGCACTTGAAGAGAGCAGGGTTTGAGACTCCGGACACACCGGAATAATCTATGCTGACCGTGTAAGCCTTGTCAGTAAGCTGTTCTATGCTGAAGGCATATGCATATTTCGCATCATATGTGTTTCCCGCACCATATTTCAATACAGGCGATCCTGAGTAGTCCTGGGCAGAGACATCCACTGACGAGGCATTTATGTCAAGCATAGGATAACCTCCGGCAGGACTCGCGTTTATGCCCGACAAGATCACCTTGAAGGTGTCTGTCGTGTCTGACAGCTCCAGGTTCCAGGTGGTGTTGGGCAATGTCACATTCTTCTGCGTGGAGTCAGGGACCGTACCGTTGGCTATCTCGTCGCCTGATATGGTGTACCTGTAGACCACATCATCCGCAAAAACAGCGCATGACAGCATAGACAGAGCAACAGCTAGGAAAACCAATGCAACAATCCGCGATATGTTGTCTTTTTTCATCCTGTCTCCTTTATCCCACATTCAATGTCTGGTTCACCGCCTCGAACACCTCATACATGTCCTGCAGAACCATATCTGCGGTTATCGTCAGGTGCGTGTTCGAGAGAGAGTCTATGGTGAAATTGTATTTCCCTATCACGCCGGTCGGCGCACTTGCCACAAGGTAAGAGTACTTGTTGTCTGAATATATATCAGGATCAAAGTCTGTCGCGACATCCCTGCTGTCAGTGCCTGCATCAGGCCTTGTTATGAATGTAGCACCCGTCACCGTGTTGTTCGAAGCCACCACAATAGTTATGTTCACGTTATCAGCGCCCTGGTATGTCCATGAAGGCGTGGCATAAGCGGTCACGAACTCCAATGAACTGGCCCTGGCCTCGAACAGCTTGTCAGCAGCGGCAGACTGCAGAGCTGCATCAGTGCAGGTGATGCTGAGGTTGTATGTCACGTTGTAGGCAAGGCCTGAGATCAGTATCTGGTGCGATGTCTGACCTGAGGTGCTTCCCTTTGACGCGCCATTAAGCAGGAAAGTGCAGTCCGCAGGCTCATGCGTAGTGACATCTGTGGTGAAAGAGCTTCCTACCATAACCGTTGTCGGGCTGTTTATCGTTATCTGCGGCGCAAGGCTGTCTGCAGTGAAATTGCCGTAGACAAGGTCTGATGTGTCTGTTCCGTCGCTGACATTGAGGCGCAAGGTGATGTTATTCTCTGCCGCGCCCAGAGCAGCAATGGAATCCCAGCTGTAGGTGGTGTTCTGCTGCAGGACAGCATAGTCTGCCATCTCTGTCCAGGGAGCACCCCCTGTCGTCGAGTAAGCAAGATAATAAATCAGGGTCTGACCCTCATTGGCCTGGTCAGAGGCAGGAGCCCAGGCTATCGTGATGTTGCCTTTCCTTACAGAGTCCAAAGGAGGAGCGGTGAAGCTGCCCGGCACAGGAGCATCATTAACGTCAGTTATGTTGACCGTGGCATCGGCCATCGTGACCAGGTGACCGTCAGTCACCTTGAACGTGATGTTGTACAGCCCGAACTGGTCCGACTTCAGGGAGAAGTTGAAATCACCCGTATTCAGGTCGTAGCCTGTAAGGCCGAAGACTGAAGCGTTGTACAAAGGCATCTGCCAGGTCAACGGATCACCATCGACATCGCTTGCGTATGGCGCAAGAGAGTAGTTGACACCGCTTGAATTGTCCTCTTCAGTCACCACTTCAGGTATCGGCGCCACAGCAGGCGCGTCATTCACAGGATTTATGACTATGGTGACCGGGTTCGAGCAGCCCATCTTGCCGTAATGGTCTGTAGCGTTGAAATAGACGACCATATTCCCGTTGAAGTTGTTCTTGGCTGTGATGTTTATGACCTGGCCTGTCGTTGCATCGACCGCTATCGAAAGGTTCGTCGGGTCATATGAGGCGCTGAAGGTGAGATTGTCCAGATAAGCCCATGGGCCCGCGGTGTTCGGGTCTGTGAAATATGCTGCGAGGCCAGGAAGCCCTGATGTCCTTGCAGTGTCCTCATCAAGGGTTATGGAAGCTATGCTGCCGCTGAACACGGGAGGGTCAGACTCCACAAACACTGAGAAAGGACCTGCAGAATCGCTCTGGTTGACCCTATCCTTGCCGTCCTTTGCAGTTGACCACCAGTAGAATGTCCTGTTTATGTAGCCACCCACATCAAGGTCTGTGGCTGTGAAGGTGCCGCTGGATGTGGTGTTCCTGGGATAGACCTCAGGAGCAGAGTCCGATGTGTTATGCGTGTTGTTGTATGATATGTTCACCTGCCTCAAGGTGGTGTCATTCCAGTATATTGACAATGTCAGCGGGATGCCGGCGAATGCAGGCGACGGGAGGGTTGTCGCATCGGACCACCTGGGATAGGTGCGGTCCACCCAGAACGTCCTGCTTGCGCTGTTGCTGCCGTCAAGATTCGTACCATTGAACTCCGCCCTGTAGCTGCCCTCCGGCCAGGTCAGGGTGGATATAGGATCGGAATAGTTGTGGTTCGTTATAGTCGTATTGGTCTTTGACTGGATGAACCTGACAGTTGTTGCCGGGAGGGGACCCACTATCCTTATAGTGGATGCCAGGACAGTGAATGCAACAAAATCCGAGTCGATTGTGGCGTTGAATACCGTTGTGTTCTCTATGATCTCTTCATCGCCTGTGCCGAACAGGAACCAGGGAGTGTTGTTGTTGACGGTGAAGTTCACAGAGGCAGACACCCAGTTGTCCATGAAGTCGCTCGCCTGCACCAGCAGGGTGAACTCGCTGACGTTTATGTCATTGAAATTGAGTATGCTGCTGTTCCAGACAGTGCCTGAACGGGTCATCGTACTTGCTTCCCTTATTGTGCCGTTGTCCTTGTATGTCAGGGTATAGTTGGCATAAGTGACCGCATCAGCGCCGAGATTGTCGACGATGTTGGCGTACAGCCTGAACTGGCCTGCAACGACCGAGCCCTGGGCAGGAGATAGGCTGCTTATCACGGGCGGCGTGTTGTCTACAGTGAACAAGGCATAATCATCGTCACCCAGCGTCCTGCCCCATACGCAGGAGCTGGTGTCAAATGCATTGTCGCAGCCCTGTATCCTCCAAGCATAGCCATCGTCAGGCGAGTCCCTTGTGTCGACCATGCAGCCTGAATCAGTCATGTACTGCTCGACCATGAACCTTGACCTGAGAGAGAGGTTCTGCCTCGCATACCAGATGTCAGAGCCGTCATCGAATACCACAATCTTGTCATAGATGTCAGGATTGCTGCCCAGCATGCCCAGAGAGACATTGAATGCGTCACTGCTGAACAGGTCTGCAATGCTGATCCCTCCTGAACTGTTCACGTAAGCCAGCTTATTGCCGTATATCGCTGCAGAGGAGCCCTGAAGCTCGGCCACAGAACCGTTCAACAGGTTAGTGATGTTTATCGCCCCGGAATCCTCATTAACAATGAAGTGGCCGAAGAGCCTGCCAGCACCGACGAGGCCTGAAGATACGGAACTGCTGTTGGAGGCGTCATTCATCCATATGATATTGGAGGCGTCTGTCCACAAGGTGTTGGTGCCGTAGACTGCGAGATTTGCTGCGGCGGGAAGCGGAGAGTAGATGCTGATCTCCCTGCTCAGGTTACTCAGGAGCTTCATCTTCACACCCGCTCCGTCATTATAGACAATGCGGTCACCGAAAAGGTCAGACCTTCCGTCCAAGACAGAACCCGCAACCTGAGCAGTCACGGAACTGGTGATGTCATACACGAACAATGAAGGATTGCCGAAACCATTTTCGCGCTCATAGATGATAACGTCGCCGTAGACCTTGGGATTAAGCTCATCCCAGACAGACGTGGCAACAGGTATCTCTGAATCAGATTCCATATCATAAAGGTACACGTCCCAATTGGACCCTGTCCTCAAATCCTCATAGACAACTCTTGACCTGTAAATATCAGGGTCACGCTGCAAGCCGGGTATCTCAGAGCCGCCTATATTCAGCATCACAGGAGCGCCGAACGCCATTTCGGGATTGTCGCTCATGTTGAAGCCGGTCTCGTTATCTGTCTCTATAATCAATGTCATGAAATCATCATCGACAGCGTCATAAGGCCCGTACCAGGTGAATGTCATCTCCCTGCTGACAGTGTCCTCGTCAGGCGAGGTCATGTAAAGGTCATAAGGCCCTGTGTTGCTGACGATGACCGAGGCGGATGTCCTGTTGGACTGGTTCCTGGAGTCAGTTGCATTCACGTAGCACTCTATGCTGTTGCCCCTAAAGGTCTGGTTGAAATCAAGCATGTCCATGACATAATAGAGACCTCCACCCAAAGCAGCAGCATTCGTGTAGCTGGAGCGCAGGAGATTGCCGTTCCTGTACCACTCTATCTTCACATCATCTGTGTTGAGGTCCTCTTCAGGATCGGACAGCTCAGCATAACAATAAAGGTCGTCATCGCTGTAGACAGGAGTTGCCAGCGAGAAGTCACCAAGCTGCACATCCACCATAGGAGGCTCAGGCCAGTCCACCTCAAACCAGACAGGAGTGTTGTAGCCGTAGCTCTGCGTGTTCCAGTAATGGTCACGGCACGAGATGTACCAGGTGAAGACCTCCTGAGTCGGATCTCCCCCCGTATAGTTAGTGTAATTGGTGCAGTCTATCCTTGTGATGAGTTCAGGAGTGTAATTCGTCAGCGCATCAGAGAACTCGCTATCAACATCGCTCCATACCTGGCCGACAGAGCACATGGACAGGACGCTCGCCAAGCCGGTGTCCTCTGTGTAGTCGATGTTGTCTGTCATGAGCACGCAGGCGGCGATGTCATTGTAGCCGTCAAGGTCACCGTAAGCGGTTATGTTGATCTGGCCGTCACGCACCTCTGTAAGGTACGGCGAGGAGCTCTCATCGTCCTCATTCACAAGATATATCGTGACAGGCGCCGGAGGCGCATTGTCTATGTAGATTATGCCGTCAGAGTACCTTGTGGTGGATTTGAGGCCTGCCCTGTTCCAGGCACGGACCTCAAAATAGTACTTGTGATTGTGAGTGAGGTTGAGCGTGTTTATGCTGACCTCTGAAGCAGAGCTGTTCCCGCCGGCCACAAAGCTGCAGTTCGTGCCTATCGGATCAGTCCTGTTCACGACGCAGTGAGCGCCGCCGAACGTCGGTTCCCGGTAGATCTTCCACTCATAACGCTCGAAACCTGACTCAGCATCGTACGAGTCCTGCCAGTCAGCATGCAGGCTTGTCCTGCTGTTGGTGTAGAAGCCGTCATCGACCACCGGCGCCACATCGGAAGGGGGGGTGCTGTCTGCCTTGATTATCTTAAGGGTCTCATTCGTGGTGTGATAGGTCACGCCGTTCGTGGCATTGTCCCAGGCATACAGCCGGAAGACATAGCAGTAGCCTGTCGTGACATTGGTATCGTTGTAACCTTCTCCTGCAAGTATGCTGGAGGTGTTAATCCAGTCAAAGTCAGATATTGACGGGCAGATATCATTCACCAGCAGGCCCCTGCCGGCCTCTATCATGCCTTTGACATTATCGCTCGTACCAGGCAGATCCTCGCCCACATTGAAGTGCAGCGTCACGAAACCTGAAGTGGCATATGTCTGGTTCTGCCAGTAGATGAAGCCGCCGTAAGGCGGATAGGTGTCGACAGTGATGCCTGGCGAAGAGTACCAGGGCGACCAGCTGCCGGAATAGTTCATGGCAACATTCCCGTTCCTGGCCTTCACATTATAGTAATAGGTCTGGTTCTCCGCCAGGTCAAGGCCGTCATTGACAACAGTGTTCAGGCCTATCAGGGTCTGGCCTTTCACAGAGTTATAGCCAGGGTCAGGATACTTCGCTGTGCCTAAAGTGTACATGTACTCGATTATGTCAGACTCATTGTCCTCGAACAGCCATTCTGCAGACAGGCTTGTGTCATCATCAGTCCAAGGGCCATGATCATTTATGTGCCTGAATTCAGGCGGTGTCTGGTCAATGAACAGTATTCCGTCGGAAGAGCCGTAAGCACCGTACTCGCCGGCTCTGTTCCTGGCGCGCACCGTAAGGTAATAGACAGTGCCGGTCATCATCTTCAGCTCTGTGCTGTTGATGTCTGACAGATTCATGTCATGCGTGAAGTTGATCCAGGTCTGAGCGCAGTCGCCCAGGACATGGCAGGAGCTGTTCCAGGGCTTTATGGAGTCAAAGCCTGCCTCCGGATAGGGCGCAGTGCCCAAAGCAAACTCTGACCCGTTAAGCTCGCCGCCTGACAATGTCCAGTTGAAGTAGAGCCAGGCGTCATTGGTTATGTCGTCCTCGTCCAGCACAGAGAGGACGTCTATCTCATCCACCTGGATGGTCATGCTCTTGTTGCTCCAGTTGAACAGGCCTGCAAGGTCAAATACGCTGACATTGACGTCGTAAGTTCCGTTCTCTGTCCAGTTGAGGTCAAAAGAGCACTGATATAATGACTTATTAGCGAAAAGGTCTGTGCAGGAGATATTCTGCAGTATGATGAAGCCAGGGAATGAAGATGAATCAGATGCATAGAGATTGCTCCAACCCGCGGTCGCATTCGATACATTCACCAACAATGATGATATATCCACTTTGTAATCGTCAGAGACATTGAAGCTGAATGCCGGCGTGCGTATCGGCGAGTAGCCCGGTATGCCTGTAAGGTCAAACTGCGGCTCATCCTTGTCCTGGTATATGAGCTGAACTTCAGAGGGATAGCCCTCGATCGGCATCAGGAACCCGTACCTGAACGCCACAGCATAGAACTGGTTGGAGCCGTTCCAGATGGGCGTAGTGGTCTTGTTCACAGAGATGTTGAACCAGCCCTGCCTGACAGATGCGTTGTAGAAATACGCCTGGACGCCAGAGCCCACCGACTGCTCCAGAGGCGGATTGATGTATATCCTCGCATCCTCGCCAGGATTGTTGGTCACGTTTGTGACGTTGTACCTCAGCCAGTAGGTCCTGTTGTGGTTCGAGAACTCAACCCAGAACTTGCTGAAGTTGGCGCTCATGTCAATCCTTGTGAAATCATAGTCGCTCATGTAGAAGAAATTGTTCCCTGCAGGGACAGTGCCGGTGACAGGAGCCTCTGCCATCAGGTAAGAGCTGTTGAAGCTCTCATTGTCCCACATCGTGCTGAAATTGTAGCCCTGCACAAAGTTAAGCGACATGTTCAGGTTGACCAGCGAGGTCTCATTGATGAATCCGATGACTGTGAGGTTATTGTCATCATACTTGAACGCCTCTGGCAGAGGCCAGATCTCAGGGGCTGAGGGGGCAGTCGCAGGGTAAGGCGCGTTGATCCAGTCATGCGTAGCATTGCCGGGGTTGCCTGCCTGGTCCACGCCCCACGCAGAGATGCGGTTGCTGCCGCCGAACAGGCTCACATTAATCTTGAAGTAGCCCGAATGGTGCGGCTGCGTGTAGAGCCGCATGAAAGTCCACATATCCACATCCTCGTCAAGGGTCTCGTTGAACTCTACCCTGATGTCATCGCCGGTCCTGTTGGCCCTGACAATGTAGTACCTGTCAAAATATGAGCGGTTGTGGTTCGAGAACTCAACCCACCTGAAGTTCTGCAGCGCCCGCTCAATCTCAGGGTTCCAGGCAGTGAAGGTCACGTTCTCACCCCTGTTGGAGTCGAAGTTGACGATGATATCATCTCCCTTGTACTCAGAGTAGAGCGCAGCCATCTCTGTCTCGTTCTTGGTGAAGTTGTAGGTGTAAAAGCCGTGGAGCACGACAACTGTCCAGTTTATGTCAGACTCGTTGAAGTAACCGGCGACCCAAGTGTATGGGTTCGTGGTGAGGTTCGACGGGTAGAGCAGTATCTGCGGGTAGAGCACAGGCCTTATCGGAGGCGTTACGTCATCAGTGACCCTGAAAGTGACCAATGAAGCGTTTATGGGCTCGTAAAGGCTTGAGTTGCAGCTGATGTTGTACCTGTAGTAGTCAGAAGGAAGGGTGAAGTTGTAGATGCCTGCCTCATACCAGTAAACACCGTAGTATTCATTGTACTCCATGAGCTCATCCTGAGAGCCAGGGATTGCTGTGCCATCCGGGTAGATGAGGGTGATGCTGCAGGTGCCATTATGGCGGACATCCGCATCCATGCCTGTATTGTTCCTGTTGTTTATAGGCAGGCCATCCGTGAACCTCGTGTAGTTCGCGAAGAACTTCACACGGTGATAAGTCTCTATGGATTCCGGATAAGCGGAAGATATAGTGCCTGCCTGCGACTCGTTCTGCGTGAAAGTGACCATACGCGAGTTGTTCGCGGTCGTGAAAGTGGAGAAATGGCTTGCAGTGAAAGCGACATTGCCACTGTAGACGCCGGTCGGGCTGAGACCTGGCTCCTGATTGGTGCAGATCTCGGGCGGGCAGATGACGCCATCGACCAGGACTACAGGAACCTTCTTGTAGCGACCCAGAGACTTGAACGTGACCTTCGCAGGCTTGTTGAAGCGGTCACCATATGCGGCTGCAGGATTACCCCTGATGCTATTGTTTGTGATGGTGAATATGGCTCCTAGATCGACGCCGGTGAGGTCGGTCTCTGTATCATACTCTATCATGCCGTAAGTGTTGTTTATGAGGACATAATAGCCGCCGCTGAGCAGCTCTGATGTAGATATGTTCCTTATAGAGCCATTGATGTACAAAGCAGGGTCAAAAGGCGCGGGATTGAATCCATGACCGCAGCCATGGTCAAGCCAGTCGATGCCCCCTGTAGTGTAGCCTGTGATGGCAGCGTCGCAGTCATCATCAACCGCATTGAAGCAGAATGTTGTGCCGTCACCTCCATCAGACCAGTCGCTGGTGTCATTCTCCCTGTTCTTCGGCTGGTGGACTGACCTGTTAGTGTCGTTGCAGTCCCAGGAATCTGAGGACTTGTAAGAGTCGAGGACTGAAAAAGTATCACCATCTATATCGTTTGTTACAGTGAAGTTTGTGGTGTAATTGTAAGTTCCGTTGACAGTACCGTCAAACGGGTTGATGCTGATGTTGAAGGAAGTGTTCGCGAAAACCCATGACGTGCCAAATGATGTTGCGTTCTGGTCGCCATAATATATCTGGTGGAACAGATCATCGCCAGTATCATTAAAAATCCTGACGTAATAGTTCACGCTCATGGTTGGCATGACATGCTGGCGCTTCCACTCAATCGGGATGGAAGAGACATTGTAGAAGTCCGTGCTGCTGAAGTTGAACGGACTCTTGACAAAGGTGATGGGACCGCAGTCG
>JAFGJH010000011.1 GCA_016929255.1 Candidatus Woesearchaeota archaeon | reverse complement strand
TCTTGACGGCCTGACCCCTCGGGTGCAGAAGATGTGGGACAAGCTTGGCAAGATCCCTAAGAAACTTGAGATAAAACTCCTCGACGCTGCAGCCATCGATGAGGAGGTGAAAAAAGCCAAAGAGGACCGCGCAAAGAATGACGCGGCGCAGGAAGGCAAGCGGGCACCCGTACCTGATCAGCAGAAGCAGGAGAGCGCAGAACTGACTCCAGATCAGGTGGCGCAGAAAGAGGATGAGATAAAGCAGCTGCAGGGACAGATAAACACTGCGCTTGAGCGCAAGGACAAGCAGATGGCAAAAGATCTCTTCGCTGAGATAACACCTATGGTCGAAAGGTTCCCTGCAACCAAGAAGGCAGAATGGAAGCCGAAGATCGAGCAGCTGAAGCAGAGCATCGGATGATAGCATAGAAGAGCGAAGGCACAGAAGCATAATCGCATATGAGCAAGATGGTAGTCGTCAAATTACCCAAAGATGAGAAGATCGAATCACTCCTAGAATCACTTCTGGAGCACCTGAGTGAACTCAAGGAAGAGGCCAGCGAGATAAGGAAGCAGGGCATGGACACTGCCGTCGTCGACCTGATGATGACAGACATTCTCCCGAAGATAAAGTTTGCACGGACAACATATGATGATGCGGATGTGGGCGCGGTAAAGCGGTCCCTCGCGCAGATACGGCACGAGATAGACCTCATCAGGACAGGCACGGAGTTCGACGCCGCACTGGTCAAGATACAGGATGCCTATAACGACATACGCGGAGGAAAGCTTGCAGATGCCACCAGCACATACCTGCAGCTTAGGGAAGTGTATCCTAAGCTGCCGGAAGACCTGCGCAGGATAGTGTACAAGGCCGCGCTGGACATACACCGACGGATATCACAAGGGATGCGCGAAAATGGGTGAAGAGGAGATAGACCTCTGGTATGAGGAAGAGAAGCAGAAGCTCTCAGAACTGTACATGAAGAGCATAGAGAAAGGCATGAGCCTGGATCGCAGGGAAAAGAAGTTTGACAGTGCGATGGAGAGGCTCAACCTCAGATATGAGAGAAGGCATAGGAGCCTCCAACGAAAGAAAGAGAACAGAAAGGTAAGAAAAAAAATCCTGTCGGCACTGTGGTTTCCGTTCAAGGTCATGGGAAGGGGATTGATCAGGGCGACCTGCCTGGTCGGCAGACTCATCCGCCAGGCATTCAAGGCAAGATGCGCAAACATGCATTTCCATGCGAGCGTGGCGTGGATAAGGAACAGCCACAAGATCACAGACACGGCAGCCAACACATCCAGGCGGTTCTATTTCTTCTACGTGAAACACCTGCAGGCACCATTGATGGCTCTCGCCAAGCCGTTCGTAAAGACAGGAAAGGCAATCAAGAAGACGGTCCAGAACACATCACGTGCAGTCTCGACATCAGCATCCAAAGCCTGGAGGCGCATTGTTGCTGCTGTGAAGCTCATAGCAAAGACTTATTCGGCTGTAGCAAAGAATGTCTCTGCAAGGCGGCAGGAAATCGCCAAAAGATACCATGAGCAAGAGTCAAAAAGAGTCCAGGCACACCTTGACAAGAAACAGAAGAAGAAAGAAGAGAAGGAAAAGAAACTCAAGGCAAAGCATGAAAAAAGCGGCCAGGCAGCAGAGGCACCGGCAGAAGCAGCCAATGTCGCCCTCAAACAGGCCCCTGATGCAGAAGCGACAGCCTGACAACAAACTATTTAAATGCGCTCCTTATTTGTAGGAACTGGGTGGTCCAAGGCATAAAAGATGACCTGTCTGCGGAACATGATAATATGAAGATCAAGCACCAGCTCAAAGGAATGAATGCTGAAAGAGAGGTAAATGATGACTTCCCATTAGGGTTCTTCATGTCCAACAAGCTGGGAGGCCTGCTCTTCTTCGATACAAAAAAGGACATGACGCAGTACTACGCCAGGCTTGCCGGAAAGACAATCAAGGTCATACACGACATGAACGTGGAAGGGGATGTAAAATGGGTCAGCAACCGCTTCCACTCGATCGAGATATCAAGAGACATCCACAGGCACGAGCTCTTCCTTCCGTACTACATGAATGCGATGCTCATAACAGCAAAGACTGAAGGGCCGATACAGCTGGTCCTTGAGCCTAAAGACATGCAGAGCACCAGCTCCAATGACCATAATATAGCTGAAAAAAAAGGTCGGCTGGTAGTTGCATCAAAGATGCACTCTCCTGCCGGCGCAAGGCAGGTATACACGGTGATACAAGGACAGAACCTCAAGTACGACCACAGCCTCAGGAAGGGAGACGCCCGATTCACGGTCGACCTGCTTTCGCCTAAGATATCCATAGCGTTCTCAGACAATGAGGATGAGGCAATAGCGACTGCAGACCACATGCTCCAGAACGAGCAGAAGATACGCGAGCTCCAGGAAAGCTACATCTCCTCCTCTGCCACATTCAAGGATCCTGAAGCGTCGCTTGCATACGCCTGCGTTCTCAATGCAACAGACCATGCGTTCCTTGCGGAAGAGGGGCGGGACACGAAGTCCATCAGCCCTGTGCCATTCTTCTCAGAGGTCACGAGCCCCCACACAGTCATAGCAGCCCACTCGCTCATCGCCGAAGGGGAGTTCGGCATCGTCAAGAAGACGCTGTTGAATGAGCTCGAGAAACAGCATAAGCTCCTCCTGCAAGGCAAGACCTGTTTTCAAGGTGCTGCATGGTCCTCTCTCCTGTTCGGCAAGCTGCTCAACAAGCTATGCGCGAACAACAAGCTCTACACATACTTCACCAAAGAAGAGATCAGGACTGCTGCTGAGAGGATAGCAGCCATAGCCCGCGTGCTCCGCGAGAAATACTGCACCAGGGTATCTGTCCAGACTGACAGCGGCACAAAGCTAGAATCACAGTCGCTGATGCTCTCGATATATAATCTCATGTACGCACTCACAAAATCAGATGAGTATGCCCAAGCTGAAGAAGACCTCAAAGCGCATTCAAGGAAGCTGCTCTTCGACTCAATCCTGCCGAGGATCGCAAGCTCAAGCCCGTTCAAGAGGGAGGATGCCAACTCAATATTCCTCTCAGCATACATATACCCGTTCCTGCTTAGCGGTGAGGAATGGCAGGACTGCATTGACAAGGTCCTCGACAGCATACACAACAACTTCACGTCCCTGCAGAGCAAGATGCAGAGCAAGACCCTGCCTCTCCCTGTGAGAGAGGCGGTCGAGCTTGAGATATTCGGCCTGACGAACCTCGCTGCGATCGTCCTGAACAGGATTAACCCTGAGCATTATGAGAAGCAGATAAACAATGTCCTCAGGACATCCATATCAGAAGTTCTCTACAAAGGCGTCATCGGCAGGCCCTCTTCTGCATACGACCATGACACAGACCCTGAGAACAAGGCGTTGATAGAGAATGTCCACCTCCTCAACAATGCGCTCTTCCTTGAGATGCTCAGGGACTGCGCATGCTGACTACATGATTGGTCCAGGTTCCAGTCTATCCTCAGACCAGAGGGCTGACAAACACCTCAAGCAAAGCCGCAACAACCAGAAAGACAAAAGAAAGCGCGATAAGGTCGGCAGAATCCTTGACTATATTCTTGAAATGAGCGCTCTTGATGTCATGGTTGATGACCGCAATGGATATTATTCCTCCTGCAAGACCTGCAGTGAAGTACGCGGCTATTTCAGGGATGCCATGGACCAGATACCTGAACAGACCGGCAGAGATGCTGGAGACGATGCTCACGCCGATGCTTGACCTCACGACATCACCTATCGCGACTCCGATGACCGACGCGTTCCACGCAAGTATGAATATCGCGCCGAAGCCATAGAAAAACGCGAACAACAGGCAGAACAGCATGACTTTTGAGTTGTGGACTATCAGCTGAGTGGCCGCCTTCGCAGGGCCGACGGCATTGCCTGTGACATCCTCCCACACCCCTGATATGGTGTCTGTCTGGACGCTGAAAACCTCTGAAGCGTAAGATTCCGGAAGGAAGATGTACCAGAGGGAGAAAGACACTACAAAACCGAGGAAAAGGCAGAGGAAAAAAAGCAATGCCCTGCCATGCTCCTTGACAAGCAGCATCTCTTTCTGGATCTCCATGCTCTTGCGTTCTTCTATCTTTATCACTCCGTAGATGACGGGGACGCAGACCATCGCTGTGAGCGAAATCGAGACGATGCTGGAGTGCGGAGAGAATATGAAGATGCTGAGCACAATCGCCACAGAGCTGAATATTATCCCTAAAAAGAAAAGCTCGAACGGCTTCTTCTCTGCCTTGAAAGGCTGTATCAATCCTTCAAGCACCATTTTACAACAAGCACATTCCTGACTTTAAATACCTTTCTCCCCGCATTCGGAAGACCTGCACACAGCAGACTCGTAAGAATAATACTCCTCTTCGTAATTCCGCACTATGCTGGCGAGGCCATAGACAATGAGGAGCGCAGACAAGAAAGTGATTATGACAAACACTGAATTAGGAAGGCCCAATGCGCTGAAGTCATCGACAGATATTATCATCGAGAACGCAAACATCAGCAGGGACAGCTTCTTCGAGAACTCATTGCCCATAAAGTACATCATAAGAGAAATAAGCAGGGTCAGGACCAGGCCGCCCAGCGTTATCAACACAGCGCCTGAACCGCTCGTGCAGGTGACGTGCGTCACAGCCTGCCCGATACCGAAGGTCGTGGAATGTTCGCATCCGAAAGCCTTGGCAGCGAGACTATGGCCGAGCTCATGGACACCGAGCATTCCCAGCATTATGAATATGCTGAGGCAAACAACAAAGAACCCGAGCCTGAACACCTCCCACACCAGAGGGATGTGGTGCATGTGATGATGATGCTTGGCAGGAGAGCATAAAACCCCCTCCATCAGCATCATGAACAGCATATAAAAAAGGACTGCACCAGGGATGAACCAGAAAGACTCAAGGTATGAGATTCCCGTGAACTGGGCGAGGACAGCAGCCGCAGCGATGAAGAGACCATATAGCATTCCAACATAGCTCACCTTCTTCATGAAGTGCCTGTCCACAAAGCCCACATAGAAGAAGATGCCGATGAGAAAAAGACCGGTAATCACGTCGCACAGGACAGCCATGCTCTTGAACAGGAGCAATGCATTTATGCTCATGAGGAATATAGGTATCAGGTAATGATAATGGTCATGGCATGAGATTGACACGCAGATATAGAGAAATATGGCCAGGATGGCCAGATGGAAAAAAGGCAGGATAAGCATGTTGTCAAGCTCTGACTGCTCAATCAGGCCGAAGAACCAGCCCGTATTGAGAAGAGCCATCAGGAATAAAGCGAGCGAGAGAAGATAGAACGGCCTCTGCAGGACACCATCATCGTCTCTCTTCAGCTTCAGTGCAAGAAGTAAAGAAACGACTGACGCAGCGATCTGGCTCATCCCATTTACGATGACAGTAGGCTCAAACGGCATGGCAACGCCCCATCATATAATCCCCTCCATCATCCACTTTTCTCACAGACAGACCTGAGCTCCTCCTCAAACTCTTCCTTGCTCAATACACCTTCCTTTGCGAGAAGATTGACCAATGCGCGGATCCTGAACTCATTCATCCTTAAAGCGGCCTTCAGCTCGATGATCTCTTCTTTTGTCCTGTCTTTCTCAACCAGCATCATCACCTTCGCTATTAAATCAGCCTATTCAAGGAACATGACTTCAGCGAGCCTCTTGCGCCCTACTGCCCTTGACCATTTCTCTTTCTCAGGCGTCCTCTTGTCGATAACAAAGAAGAAATCCCTGCTCAGGCGGTCAAAGACCAGGTAGTCTGCAACAGCATCAAGCTTCATCGATATGTCGTGCAGTTTCCTGTACCTCTTCTCAGGCATAATCTCCAGAATGGCTTTGAGCCTCTTCCTGTGGTCGTTCAGGATCCTCTCATGGAAAGGTATGGAATCGGTGACATGCTCCTTGAAATGACGATGATGATGCTCTTCAATCCTGTGAGAGGTCCTCTGGGAATGAAACAGCTGCGGGTTCCTTGCCATCAGCCTCAGTTTCCTCAGGTGGTCCTCATGCCACCTGACCTCTTCCTCAAGATTCAGCCTGAAATACGGACCTGCAAGAAATACCCTATACTGGTGTGTCCTGAAATCATGGATTGATGTCGGCCTCATTTTATATCAGTCCTGGCAGGCGCTTTATATAAATATTTTCTTCCGAAACCCCCTCTGCTCTGTAGAAAACTTCCTGCTGTGCAGGGTTGCCGCCAGGCTCCGCTCTCTGCAATTTCTTGCAAAACAGGGCATCCCCGTAGGGGCCGTCCCCTACCCAGTGCGAATAACATTGCAGAAACCCGCTTCACAACCTGGCGGCAACACAGTTTTCTACAGAGCCAAACCATCAAAACCTTTAAATATACAATAAGCAAGGTAGAAGATATCATTAGTGATAAGTATAAAGGTCCAGACAAGGTCCAGACAAGGTCCAGACAAGGTCCAGACAAGGCCCAGAGGCATTAAAAGAGGTGCCCAACATACTGTTCAGCAAAAAGAAAAAACAAGAGGACGCGGCGCAGCAATACGCTGAAGATAGTTCTGCAGATTCCGGAGGAAGTAGCGGCAGCGTCAGCTCTGGCGGCAGTGGCGGCCAGGAGATGAGCATGGGCAGCCTTGTAGCTGAGATGACCAGGATAAATGCAACACTGGAATCGTTCAAGGAGATAAGGAAAGCAAATGCCGAAAGGTTTGCGACAATAAACGAACAGATAGGGGAGATACGCGGCCAGGTGATGGACACCAACAGGAACATGGGAGTCCTGGAGGTCAAGGTCGCCAAGGCAGCAGACCTTGTGGAATCAGTCCATCCAGACAAGCTTATGATACAGGTGCAGAAGTCAGACGGCAAGGTGGAGGCTCTCAGGGGTCTCATCGAGAGCAAGGACGCGATGATCCAGAACATCATGGAGCAGCTCAAGAACATGAGGAACCAGATAAAGGTGTTCAAGGGAATAGAGGAAGTGCTCAAGCTCAATGAGGATGTTAAGACAGAAGTCATGAACATGAAGAAGCTCACGGCGACTGTCGAAAGGCACTCAGACAGGGTGGAGAACGTGTTCGTCGAGTCGCAGAAGACATTCAAGGAATTCAACGACCTCATAGGCCAGATGTCGATAATCAAGAGCCAGATAAAGGAAGTCGGCGAGAAGGCCGACAAGCTCGAAGTGAAGAGCGCGAAGCTCATCGAGAAGAAAGAGTTCGAGAGAAGGCTCAGCGACATCGAAGCCCTCGGGAAAAGGATGAAAGCCATAGCGAACGACGCAGACAAGAGCCTCAAGAGCCTGAACTCCGGATTCGGAGAGCTCAAAGGCGAGCTGAAAGGCGCCTTCGACGAGCGGCTCAACAGGGCAGAGACCATATCCAACGCATTCGCCAAGATACTGCAGGAGAACCCTATGTTCGCAAAAGGGCTAGACCTCGGAAAATACCTCCAGATGGAGCTGAAGGCGGACCAGGGAAGCGAGGTCAACAAGGAAGCGCCTGCAGAAGAAGGCAAGAAATAATCATTTCAATCGTCGGGGGATGGTAAGGTCAATGTTTCACAATATTCACTGCAGCCCTAAAAATGCGGCAATGCTCCTAGCAGCGATACTGTTTCTGGCAATGGCTGCTGCGCAGGCAAGCGCGCTCATACAAACGGATATAGTATACGGCATGGATGACACTTACATCAACAGCTCTGCAGCGGACACGAACTGTGACGGACAGTCGATGTTCACAGGAAAGACGGGCCGCACAACACTTGAAGCATGGTTCAGGTTCAACATGTCCAGCCCCTCCGGATATTATGTCCTCGGAGCTGCCTTGTGGACTTATGCCTATGACCTGACAGGAAGCAGGACATTCTTCCTCCACCCTGCCTTAGGCACAGACTGGACAGAGAACAACCTGACATGGAACAACAATCCAGGCAATGATCTTTCTGTATATTCACAGCAAGTCAGCTCCACAGGCTGGTGGTCATGGGACCTGGCATCAGACTACCCTGCAAAGTTCAGCCAGGGAGACGCGTTCACAGCATATATCATAAGGCTGGGGACGAGTGAGGTCATGAGCATCGAGGACAAGGAAAACGCCTACGGCACAGGCAACGTGCCTTACCTGAACCTCACGATGATGATACCTGAAGTGTATATTCTTTCCCCTCCTGATGATACCAGCACATACAATACATCATTCACATTCCAGTACAACACCACGGATGCGGGCAACATCGTCAACTGCTCGCTCATGTTTGATGGCGCTGCAAACAAGACCAACACAAGCATCGTCGAGAACAGCACTTCCACATTCACACTCAGCAATGTCTTCCCCGGAGCACACACATGGGCTGTACAGTGCTATGATGTGAACCGCTACATATATGAGATCAATCCTGAGACGCGAGACCTGACCGTGCTTGCTTATGTGGAATGGACCAACCCCAGCTCAGCGACAAGGCTTGACCTCGGCAGCGCGCTCATAAACAGCGCGACGCTCACAGGCACGCGCCAGATATACGCCAACAACTCCCAGACAAATGTGCTTGTCTCATGTGTGAGCGGGGACTGCAGCAGGATAACCACCAACTGGACTACACGCGCGATGACCTGCGCAGAGAACGTGACGGTCCTGTTCAGATGCCCGACAACTGTTGCAGGAAGCTTTGAAGCCGACTTTGAATTGACATCAGACCAGGACGCGACAGCGGACACTCTTACAGTGAACTGCACCATACTTGCGCCTGACCTGAGCGTCAATTCGACAAACATCACATTCAGTGATGATACTCCGACCGAGAGCCAGGAGATAGACATAACCGCAGGGATATACAATGACGGGACTTATGATGCGACAGGTGTTGTAGTCAGGTTCTACAAGGGGCATTACCTGACAGGGACGCAGATAGGCAGTGACCAGACATTTGACCTAAGCGCAGGATCATCTACCACGGTCATGCAGAACTGGACAACCAGCATCGGGGATCATGACATCTACGTCGTCGTAGACCCGCCCGTGGATACGAACGGCTCCATAGCAGAAGGAAACGAGTCAAATAACTATGCATACAGGACAGTAAACATACCTATGTGGACATATTTTGTGGGAAACGTGACAGGCACGCTGGCACTCCAGACCGCTGACAACAGATCCGTACTCAAGTGGAGCGTCACAGACACCACAGACAGCCTTCTCTATGTCGCGGACACAGACAGCAACCCTGAGTTCAACTCGCTCGTAGCGCTCAGCAGGAATACAACAGGAGGTTATACGAGCGATGACTTCACGGAGTTTGACACTTCAATCAACACGACAGCATATGCTGATTCAGTAAACCTCACATTCACTGCCTCTGGAAACCCTGCAGGCACAGAGACTTTTACTGTGTTTGGCCATGCGATATATGATGTGCCCATAGCAGAGAGCACCAACTCATCGACATTCGTGACAGGTATACTCTGGGACAGCAGCGATGACACGAACAACAACCACCAGTTCGACAGCACAGCAAAGGAGGACATAGTCTTTGTAACAAGGGTCAACCAGTCCAAGGCAGGCATGTACGGGACATACGATTACGAGATAAGAGTGCCAGCGAGACTGAAGAACTACAAGGGCCCTGATTCGCTCACAGTCACGTTCTACACAGAGATAAAGTGAACAGCCACCATTTTTCGCTGCTTCGAGTGTAGCAGTGGCACCATGAATGTGCGAAGCTCTTTGCATGAAACATTCTCGGCCGTTGTCGGGGGACGCCTCCGAGCGTAGCGAGCGAGGTACCAAAGCGCCTGCTGCTTTGAGTGCCCCATCCGGGAAGACAGGCCTTACGGAAACATAATCGCTAGCCGAGCTCGTGCCACTGCGTTAGAGCGCCACGTTGCTACACTGCTTTGCCGGCAAAACAGCGCCTTATCGGCTGCTAAAGGCTGACGCCTACTCGCATATTGCCAGTGATGTGGCCGGTTTATGCTCAGTCAACCAACCGACGCAAAAGCGGTGGCGCTGCTGACCTTGATTTCATAGCTGTAACTACTGGCTGAAGAACATAAATATTTTTAAACAAAGCTGGTTCAGTAAGCCAGCAATAGTTGTAAATATCTATAGCAAAGGGGTGGGGAATTGCCTTTACTAGGATTAGGGAAGAAACAGGAACCTGAGAAACCAGCCGAAGTGCCGGATGAACTGCCTGACCTGCCTCAGACAGCCAGTAATGCGCCTGCACAGGATGGGGAAATCCCTGATGAACTCCCGCCTATCGATCAAGAGCTGGCACCCGATGAGCTGCCTCCAGTCATAGAAAGAGGGACAGCAACTGAACTTTCCGGCCAAGGCGATGACAAGCGCCTGTATTTCTCATCGCTTCTCCAGAAGCTCCATGCAGATGGCATAAAGTCAACAAAACTTACTGCACCGTCAGCAAACCTTCTCGCAGACATGAAGAAGCACTGGAAGACAAGGAAGAGATCCGAAGAGATAGACGCGATGAAGCAGAAAGTTGCGGACAGCCTGACGCCACTGCAGAGGCTCGAGCAGGAATGGGTCGCACTGCAGGAAGACATAGAGCTGAAGAAACAGCAGCTCCATGAGAAGGAAGAGGAGATACGGAAGCTTGCAGAGGAAGCGAAGAACCTGGCTGCGAAGGCTGAAAAGATGAATTCCAAGTGATTATGCTGATTGTGATGATGATGCTAAAAATACGCTGATTCTGCCATATTTTCTTGTTTTTATGACTATGCTGCATTTATTTGTGTTTTTCTGTTAACTGTAAAATTAATCGCTTATAAGTTTTGTTTTATGGCTTTATTCTGGTGTTTTGGCTGGTTTAAATCATCGGTATCTATTTTCCTTTTTTAGGTCTCATGTTCATATATAAACTGAACTATAGAAATATTTAAATACTGGTATAGACAAACCACTATTAATTGTGAATAATACTATGCCACTTTGGGGTTGTGTGATATTACCTCCCCGTGGGTGTAGTAATTATAAGGGGTTAGAGTTACAGGAGGAGGGATTTTCTTAAAAGTCCTTCTTTCGGGAATTAAGACCAAAAGAGGTGAAATATAATGGTATGTAGGAAGCACCTAGATATGTGGCTCCTTCTTGGGCTTTTGTTATTGTCCAGCGCTAGCATTGCTTTTGCGGCATCAACACCAGAAGGTCCCACAACGTTGACTATAGAAGCGACATCTAGGAGAACAGCAGTGACTTCACCGACACTAGACGCGGTTGCAGGAAACGTGACGCAGCTGACGGTAGCTGGTAACACAGTCACACAGACATGGCAGGGCTACTACGGAAACGTCACAGGCACTGTAACATTGGACGACGCCAACAACAACACGATGTACGACTGGTCTCTGGCAAGCCCTGAGGGCGAGATCTATGCATCACAGGCAACAGTTACCTGGACATCAGGCAATGTGAAATGCTACGACCTTGAACTCTCGGACGCGGTTTACAGCAACCACGTGACCTTGGCAGAGCTCGAAACATCGCTCGGACTGGCAGCAGCCGATGTGGATGGTGTGGATGAGACATTCCCTGAAGGAGCAGGTTATGACAACTTCTACGTGGGAGAGTTCCTCATCAATTCCGCGGAGTGCCCGACAACACAGACATACAACGGCTCAGAGGTCAAAGATGCCAATTCGTTCCAGGAAGTTCTCCTATACGACAACACCAGCAACCAGATAGTATACACGGCAATCATCGAAGAGACAGAGCCAGTAGGGTTCAACGACCTTTACTGGGATTTCCAGATGCTTGTCGGAGAAGATGGACACAACGGAGATACAGCCACGACACCTTATTATTTCTATGTGGAGCTAGAGTAAGGAAGTAGGCAAAATGGCAACTAAAAAAACGACAACCATTCTGCTTGCGGTCCTGATGGCTTTGGCTGCGGCAGCTCTGGTATGGGCGGCTCCTTCAATAGAGCCAACACAGCCCTCAACGATGACATATGTCGGCAACTCCACTATAGGAGGACAGTCAGGCATTGAACAGTCCCACCAGAGAGGCTACATCCACTACGTCAACATCGACGAGTCAGCACCCACGCAGAAATGGAAGGCATACGTCGGAAACGTGACAGGTGAGTTCGCATTGCAGGACGCAAGCGGAAACGCAATCTATGATTGGAACATAGCGACAATAACAGGCGAGCTGTACGCGACAAAGGAAGCGCCGACAGGCGGTTCCGGCAGGTTCCAGGGAGGAATCCCTGACTGGACAGCTGTAACATGCGCGAACAGCACGATAGTCTACGACGAGGAAAGCCAGTTCAACCATACGGCTGCGGAAGAGGACTCACTGAGAAACACCTTCAAGAACGGAAACAACTTCAACCTGACATCCTTCTATGCAGGAGAGAAGCTGGTCACAGACAGCACAGTGATAGGAGGCGAGGCAGGAGGCTGCTTCGGAGCCTACATGAACAAGAACAACACAGACCAGTTCACGAATTGGCAGGAAGTGATGCTGACAGACGCGACATATGAGGATGAAGGTGCCGGCGACTACGACTACGACGTGATATACGCAACTCTGTTGGAGAACAATGTCTACGGCTTCGACAGCAGGCTGTACGACTTCCAGATACTGCTTCCGGAAGTTGCCACAGACGGCGCGACAACCGTGACGACATATTACTTCTACATAGAGCTGACGTAAGGACAATTTTTTTTCTTTTTTTTTAAAATTTTTTAATCCTTTTTTTCTATGAACCTCTGTCAGCTTCAAAAACCTTTAAATACAACCATTTCTTTGCGCTCTCCATGAAAACAGGTGCGATAATCTTCTTGCTGGCTGTATCAGTCATCATAGCAGGCTGCGGATTCCTACCTTCTGAGCCACCCATGTCTGCTGCTGAAGGAGAGGGCGAGACAGCGGAGGCCGCGCCTCAACAGCAGACCAAGGCGCCTCAACAGCCGGAAGCCGCGGCAGAGGATATAATAGAGCAGGTCGCCAAAGAAGAGAAGAAGTACACTCCTGCTGAGCCTGAGACACTGAATGAGAGCAATGCTACCAATGAGACAGAGGCGCCGCTTATGATATCCGGCAGCCTGAAGCTACAGGGCAACCAGGACCTGTGCCCGCATCTCCTGCGGACCTTCGAATGCGACAAGTATGAGCTCGGCAGATGCAGCTTCAAGACGCTGGTCGGACGCAATGGTTTCTATCCTGACTACCTGAGCTGCAGGAGCGGATATGACTACAAGGGAGAGGACCTTAACCATAAGTACTGCTTCATACAGGAGTGCAGACCTCTGGAAAAGGACAACATTGTCTATGCATACGGCGGAACGGTCGCTTACGCTGAATATCTCTACCGCGTCGAGAAGGTCGAGGGAGGCATAATGACATACTATACCCTGCACAAGTGCGGCGAGGAGCGCAAGGAATTTTCCACAAGCTCTGGCTGCAGGGAATACAAGTCCGAGATCAAGACCGCCTGATATGCCTGCCGCCAAAATGGAATGCAAGAAAGAGCGAGTGAAATGATAAAAGCAGCGATATTCGACATCGACAATACGATAATAGACTTTCTGGAGATGAAGAAGAAGTCGCTCGGCCCTGCAGTAGACGCCATGATTGCAAAAGGCCTGAAGATGAGCAGGAAAGATGCCCTTGCCAAGATATACGAGCTCTACAGGAGATACGGCATGGAATATAAACTAATATTCCAGGAATTCCTGAAATCCGTCGGGCAGTCTGACTCCAAGATACTTGCCGCAGGGATAATAGGCTACAGAAGCAAACGTGAAGTCAAGCCGTACCCGGGCATGTTCGAGGTGCTTCATGAGCTGAAGAAAAGAGGGCTCAAACTTGCGATAGTCTCTGATGCTCCTAACCTCAAGGCATGGATGCGTCTGACTTACATGGGGATAGAGGACATGTTCGACGTGGTAGTTGCTTTCGACGATACCAATACCGCGAAGCCCGCAAAGCTTCCATTCGAGAAGGCAGTCGCAGAGCTCGGCGTGAATAGACAGGATGTCCTGATGATAGGTGACATGCCTGAAAAGGATGTCGTCGGGGCAAAGGCAATGGGATTTGTCTCGTGCTTTGCAAAGTATGGCAACAGCGATGTCAAGAAGGGTGAATCAGGCGCGGACTTCGAGGCAGAAAAGCCTGAAGACATACTCGGCATCGTCAGCAGGATAAATGCAGGGCACTGACCAGCAATATTTCTCATCCCTTTCTTAGTCTTTTCTTATCCATTTCTCATCCATTCCTCATCCCTGCAAAACCTTTGATTGATGACGTCTGAGATGCTTACAGGATGCCAGCACAGAGCTATAATCCGCATCATTTATATTACTACCTTCAGATGATTACAATTTAGGAAAATTTATAAATCCAGGGTTTTACCCGGTTTAACGGTGTTTTAAGAGTGTCGAGTGCTGATTAAATATGGGGTTAACATCTTATTTCTATAGTGCCAGGCATAGTAGACCTTCGAGATACATAGCTTCAGTCGCAGCAGGGATATCCATGCTGTGCGAAGCTGCTTTCGCTTCAGTCTCAGCCGCAGAGACACCAAAGCCGAAGCCTGCTCCGTCAGATGATATTAAAGTGAAGATACCGCCACCTTTCTCAGCGATGGATCTCGCGCCGGCAGAGGATGTGGAGGTAAAAGGCAGGTTTGACAGCGCATATGAGACATTCACCGGCGAGGCAGACAGGGACCATGACGGCAGACCCGATTATCGCGCGCGAATCAGCAGGGAAGACAGCAGGGCATCACTTGAGGACCTTGCCAGCGGCACGACAACTGAATTGCCAAAAGTATATCTCAACAAGGAATCAAAGAGCGGCGTGGCGCCTTTCAGGATCGGAAGCGAGGTTTGGTATCTCACATTCGCATACAGAACATCCGACGAGAAAACCGGCCCTGCGGAGGGACCTGAATCAGCTCCAAGAAGAGTGACAAAGATATATGATGTCTGCCTGAAAAAGGGCACAAAGATTCCCGGTTCTGTGAGGGAAATTCCTGTGAGAGGTCTGGACTTTGTCATCCCATCTATAGTCTGCGACAGTGACAGGCATTGTATGGATATGCCGACACTGCCCAAGGAAGAGATAATCAAAGGATACCCTGGAGAGATCACGATGTTTCACAAATCGGTCGAAGAGGAATTAAAACGACTGATTGAGCTGGAAGCCCCGAAGGGGGTGCTGCTCCGATACATAGATGACATGTATGGTGTGGAGCTTCCACGCAGGATAAGCATGGATCTGATGGAACCCGGCCACGATACAAGCGCGATGTTTGCGGATCTCAGGACGTCCGGGCTGGAAAGCATGACTTATTTTGTCGAGAAGAATTATGGCAGAAGGATGATTACGGTGCCCGAAAGCGCTCCAGCCAAAGCACCAGACCTCGTGAAGATGCTGAAAACGCCTGAAACAAGACGCACAAAAAAAGAATTCTACAAGAAACCTTTGTTCTGGGCAGCGCTGGGAACAGCAGTCGCAGGAGCTGTCGTCGGCATAGCATGCGCACTGGCGAGAGATAGGCCGCCTGACCAGCCTCCTGTCGGGAAGCCTAGGATGGACCCGTGGGACGCGCATGACTGAAGCAATCATTGATCAATGCAGCATGCCTGCATACTTCCTGATGATATAGTCATCAACAGCATCCCTTTCTTTGAGGTACTCATCCCGGGGAATCTCTCCTTTAAGGAAACTGAGCAGATATGGCCTGCGGAGATCACAGCACTCGACAACCATCCTCAATGCGGCATCATGGTCAAGGCCATGCCGGGTCATCATGATTCTTGCGAACCCTGAGAGACTGCTTTTCTTGGCCTGTTCAATCTTATCATCTATATTCTTCTCATCTATATTAATGCCAGAATCCTCTTCCAGAGTTTCTATGATTGCCTGTCTCAATAGATGTTCAGGAGCCATTTTAAACCCGTTAAAACACTATTATAGCTATCCTGGGGATGTAACAGGTGCTACTTAAGCTTTATTGGTGCCTTCTGCTGGAGGGTTTATGCAAAAAACACTGTCAAATCATTTAAATTCCAATTTTTCTTCAATCCTGTATTAACCTTGTTTATAGGCTGTAATAATTTCGTCACTACTTAAAAATAACGAAAAATCGAAATGTTTATAAATGATTAGTAACTCCCCAGCCTGTACATCTATATTTATAGGGGAGTTGAGAGAGGGGAGTGGATTTTAATGTATGAACAGACAGGAAGCCCGCTAGACATGATAGGCAAGAGCAGGGTCACTAGTGTGGTGACTGCTGCGCTTACTGCCGTAACACCGTTTCTTTGCGATGTGCCTAAATCATATGCTGCAGAAACAGAGAATTCAAAACAGCCAGCTCCTTTGGAAGAGCGGCTGAAAGCAGCACCGAAACAACAGCCTCCTGTGCTTGGATCTTACAAACCAACTGTTCCAGGACCTTTCACTGTCCAGGACATAAATATAGAGAAGGTTGCAGTCCAAGGGGCATATGACGAAAAGAACAGGAAATATACAGGCACTATAAGGCTCGGCCACGAACAGTACACGCTCACAGTGCTTGTGGACATGAAAGAGGACGGCAAACACTATGCAGCCCTGCAAGACACAAAAGGCGACTTCACCCATCCCAGGGAATTCGATCAAGGCGGTATATTCTGTGTGAATTGGGAATCTAATGTCTCTGTCGCGGTATTCGGCGGAAAAACACCATTTTATCTTGTGGTTGAATACGCCTCAGACGAAAAAGTGACAAAAGACAGCCCACAGTTCATCACCAAAATAGAGAATGTCAGTATTGTGATGGCCGACAAAGCACCAAAGGTGCCTGATTCCGTAAGGGAGCGGGAAGTAGCAGGACTTGTGCTGCCACATCCGGCAATCGCCTGCGAGCCGGCTGATGCTGCAAAACCAGATGCGATTGTAAAATCATGCGAATCAGTGCCGCAGATGGAATCCAACGAATTGTGGCAAATGAGCATAAAACAATCAGCGACATTCTGCAAAAATGTCCGCGGAGAGATAGAGAAGATGCTTGACGCGGGAACTAATCCGCAGGAGGTCCTTGACTACAAGATAAGGATGAGAGCAGAACTGGAAAGAAGGCTGAATCTCGATTCAGACATAACTCTAAATCTTAGCAAGGACTATGATCCCACAGCCTTGGGTTCTTTAGTGGACATAGATGGCAAAACCGCAGAAAAAGGCCCCCAAAGACTCGGTATTGAAAACTATGATCCTGACCTGGCAAGATTCTTCGATGAAGAGCTGCTGGATCTCATCGCGAAGAACCAGCCTGAAGAGGTAAAGGAGACGCCAGCGCCGGAAAAACCCGCGGTCTCTGCCGGCAATGCCGGCAAACCTGCAGACGTGTATAAACCATCCGGACCTGTCGCAGCAGGCGGAAAGGATGATGCCACTCCCCAAGTGCCTTATGTGCCTGGGCCCGGCAATGTTCCTCCGCCCGTTAATATCCCTCCTCCTGTCAATGTTCCTCCGCCCGTCCCAGTCCCTCATACTCCTGATGTGCATAAGACTGCTGACGTGTATGAACCAGTTGACGTGGCCGGACCGGTCGCTCTTCGGCCGCCTGTAGACGTGCATCCCGCACTTGACCTCACTCAGCAGCCTCAATTCCAGAAGCTGGATGAAGAGGACAGATGGTACAACAAATGGTGGGTCTGGACACTGGTAGGAGCTGCAGCGACAGGCCTTGCAGTGGGCCTCGGTGTCGGACTGACACAAGGACATGGCGGCGGATCCACGCAGCCCCCTGTCGGAACACCGACAATGAACCAATGGGACAATCACGATCCAGCAAATTAAGCAAGGTGAACGCAAATGGCAATCGATGATGAAATCATGATGAACAGGAGAGGATTCCTGAACAAGATGGGAGTGCTTTTAGGTTACAGCATAATAGCCAGCCAGGCAGGATGCCTTCTTGACACCCGCGGCCTAGCAAGTTCAGACGGCTCTGTCGGCCGGGTAGACGCAAGCACAGACCCGACGACAGACATAGACCCTCAGGAGACTGACGGAGGGACCCCTGACGGAGGAGATGCCTGCGCATACAATAATGAAGATATTCCTCTCATGTTATTCACTGTATTAAGGTATGATCCTTCAAAGGAAGATTCCCAGCAGAACATGGAGGACCAGCGCGTCTATGAAGGCGGGCTAACGCTCGCAGAACTGTTTGACGCTGCCCTGAACAGAGCGACAGCATACTCTGCCGCAGGATTCAAGTCAAGGTATGATGCCACGCCTGGAGTTATGGCAGCCATGCAAAGCGACATTGGCAGCAAGCTGGAAGAACTCACCTGCGGGACAGGAAGGGTCGACGCGTTCGTCAACCAGCTTTTCGATGACGGCACCGGAGCATACAGCTTCAGGCTGAGGGATACCAATGCAATATACTTCGCAAGGGCTGAAGGCAACGACGGCACAGAAAGGACCTATATGCTCATGGTCGGCGGAATAGTCCCCAGGGACGGCGACCAGCCTGCAGACCCGGTAGTGCTGTACTTCACTCCGATGGACAACACCACCACATTGCTGGAGTCCATCGAACAGGAGGGGATATAATATGAAGATGAAAAAGACGGCTTATCTCTTAAATATTCTCATCATAGCCCTGTTGATAGTCAGTTCAGCAGGCGCAGCGCCGTTCCAGATAATAAATAGTACCAGCACGAAACAGCTGGCACAGACAACTGCGATAAGCCAAGAACCACAGGCTCTGGCAGTTAATTCTGATCTGTCAACAGCTGCTCAGCCAGTGCAATCAGTGCAGCAGGATGTACAGACACTTTCACCATCATTCACGATACTGAAGCTGCTCAAAGAGCAGCCGGCCTTTGTCGCTGAGAACCTGGAGCAGGCCGCGAACACCCAATTTATACAGCTTCCTCAGGATGAACTTGAAGCGCAGTCAGAGGAGACACAGCCTATATTCACCAAGCCGCTTTCAGGCAATTTCGGCATAAACCGGCAGGCGCTCACAATCTACGACAGGTGGATGGGTGGGCTTGACTTATCATCAAGAGAGCTGCATATAGACAGCAAGGAAGTGAGCGGAGACACGACGCCAGGAGAGACATTCACCATAACAATAACCGCTACAGACTCCGACGACCTTGTGACAAGGATATCGCTCGGGAGAGCGCCTTATACCGGCTCTGATTTTGACATAAGGGACTGCAATCCAGCATCTCACTCGTGCACAATCGAGTTTGAGATGAGCGAGGCAGCAGCAGGCGCTTATACCTACATGATAAAGGCCAAGAACGAGAGGAACCAGATAGTTAATGACGCAATAACAGTCAACGTGGTTGAGCACACCACCACATCCAGCTTCAACTTCAGGACTGCGGCAATGGATGGGCAGGACTATGGAATGGGCATAATCGACTATGTCAACAGCGAGATATTCGTCTGGGGGGATGATGTCACAGGACTCACGCTCGCAGGCACACCCTTCGCGACATTCTCTGTCCCGAGCAACCAGCTGCTTGCAGCAAGATACACCTCAGAAGGGTACCAGACTGACGTAGATTACTTCTACTTCGACTCAAGACTGCCTTCCTGCTCAGGAGAGAGCTGCACATTCGCGGAAACCTTGGGTGACAGCACATACACCACTTCATGCAATATAGTGCTTTCAGACTACCATTACTTCTGCACATTGACAGGTGACGACGGCTACACAATCAGCTTTGACTATAGGGCAACAACAGACCCGATCGGTCCCAACACAATCAGGAGATACAACCTTATCTACCCCCAGTCAGCGCCGATAGTCAACTTCGGAGCATTAGACGCGACTTTTGTCGAAGGGGCGGCCTTGGTGCTGGACCTCGATGAGTATATTTATGACAATGATACCAGCGATTCAGACATCACCTGGTCTGCAAGGCTGAACTCAAACATACTGGTGAGCATAGACCCCACCACTCACGATGCTCAATTCACGCAAGCCAATCCTTCATGGATAGGCAACGAGCTCATAGAGTTCGTCGCCACAGACCCTGAGGGCAACACAGGATCGGACACACTGACTATCAGGGTTACGGCGGGCGATGACAATGACCCTCCAGTCATACTTAGCAAGTACCCAGACTCACCGACTGTCAACATCGGCGAGGGAGGCTCAAGGCTGTTCAGCATCGATGCCATGGACCCTGACTTTGACAGGCTGACGATAACCTGGAGAAAGGGAGGGACGGTCGCGGCAACAGACACCTTCAGCTATCTCTACAGGGACACTGATGGAGTGCCTTACCCGCTGACAGTCATAGTCAGTGACGGCACAGAAGAGGCCAGCGCAGCATGGGACATAGATATAGTAGAGCCCATCGGCAATGTTGGTGGCGTAGTCACAGACTCTGAGACGGCATTATCTATATCAAGCGTTCTCGTACGGCTCTACGATGCCGGCAGCGGTATAATGGTCAATTCAGCAACAACGAATGAATGGGGCCAGTACATCATAAGCGACCAGCACGAAGGCACATATGACCTGAGCTTCACAAAAGCAGGATATACAGACCTCAGGATAGAAGACATAATGATATATGCTGGAGAGACGACCGTACAGGATGCGCAGCTCGAGATAATACCTTTGCCCATAGGAACACTCCAAGGCACTGTCAGGAATGCTGCTACATCAGCACCTCTTGGGGGCGTTTTGGTCGAAGCGATGAGCGGCCCTACAGTGATAAACAGCACGACAACGTCAGCTTCAGGCACATACAGCATGATGCTTTCTTCAGGCACATATACAGTCAGGTTCTCAAAAACAGGGTATGACACTCTATCAGTGCCTGATGTTACGATCGTGACGGGCGGGACTACGGCGCAGAATGCCAACTTGGAAGTCTCGACCAGCCCGATAGGCACAATCAGCGGGACAGTGACCCAGAGCGGAGGCGGAGCGCTTTCCGGAGCACTTGTCGAGGTCCTTAGCGGAATGAGCGTCATAAACAGCACGACAACCACCGGAGCTGGAGCATACTCTATGCAAATAACCGGCGGCGTATATGACATCAGGTTCACGAAGACAGGCTACAAGACAGCGACACTGTCAGGAGTCAATGTTCCTGCCGGAGCCACAACAGTCAGGAACTATGCGATGGTCAAGTGGTGGGATGAAAGTTATGGAGTAAAATATCCTATAACAATACCCGCAGACGCAAGGCTCAGCGCAGACACGCAATTCCCAATAAAGATCGTATTGAACTCGTCCAACATAGACTACTCTGATTTCCAGGCAGACGGCGGGGATGTGAGGTTTGTAGACTCTACAGACACTGCGGAATTACCTTACTTCATAGAGGTATGGGACAATACAGGGACGAGCATCGTTTACGTCGATGTGAGCGTCAGCCCTTCAAGCTCCAGGACAATATACCTGTACGGGGATTCTGCGGCTGTGGAGACGACGACAAGTGATTTCAGCGACACTTTCGGCAGCGATTTGAAGGCTTTTTATTCGTTCAATGATG
>JAFGJH010000010.1 GCA_016929255.1 Candidatus Woesearchaeota archaeon | reverse complement strand
CTGCGGAATTGCAAATGGCACAAGGCGCGTCATTAGGCGCTACATCCTCATCTTGAAAGAAGAGGTATTGCGCCATTTTCAATAAAAAAAAATATTTCTACATATCCATGCCGCCGCCAGGGCCGCCCATGCCAGGAGGCATTCCCGGAGGCATTCCCTTGCCGCCCTCTCCAGGGCCGCCGGCGATGACATCATCGATGCGCAGTATCATTATCGCGACCTCAGACGCGCTTGAGATGGCCTGCGTCTTTATCTTCAACGGCTCAAGGACGCCCGCCTGCCAGGCATCCATAACCTTTCCTGTGAAGACATTGATGCCGGCCCACTTCCTCTTCTTGTCGTGCGCAGACTTCAGCTCGGTCAGGACATCGATAGGGTCAAGACCTGCGTTCTCGGCAAGAGTCCTTGGTATCACCTCTACAGCATCAGAGAAAGCACGCACTGCGAGCTGCTCCCTGCCAGACAGAGAATCAGCGAACTTCCTCAGCTCTTTGGCAAGCTCTACCTCCACAGACGCGGCACCAGCGACAATCCTGCCGTTCCTCAATGCAGCGGCGACATCGCCTATCGCGTCATCCATCGCCCTCTTGACCTCGTCGATTACATGCTCTGTCCCGCCCTTCACCAGCACAGTGACGGACTTGGGGTTCCTGCACTCCCTCACAAAGGTCATGTCCTCATCGCCGACCTTCACTTCCTCAACAAGGCCTGCCTTGCCCAGATCCTTCGGCGACAGGTCATCAAGGTTGGTGACTACAGACGCGCCCGTGGCCTTCTCGAGCTTCTCCATGTCAGACTTCTTCACGCGCCTCGCAGCATAGATTCCCTTCTTCGCAAGGTAGTGCTGCGCAAGGTCGTCGATGCCCTTCTGACAGAACACGACGTTCGCGCCAGAGGCCTCTATCTTGGATACCATGTCCCTGAGCATCTTCTCCTCCATGTCAAGGAAGCTCTGCAGCTGTGTAGGATCAGTTATCTGTATCTTCGCGTCAATCTCAGTGTTCTTTATCTCGATTGCGGAATCCACCAGCGCAATCCTGGCATTCAGAACGTTCCTCGGCATGCCGGAATGCACCTTCTCCTTGTCGAGCACTATGCCTGCGACAAGCTCAGTGTCCTCGACGCGGCCGCCGACCTTCTTCTCAATCTTTATGTCATCCGCATCGATGAATATCCTGCTGTCACGGTCCTCAGCGACATTCCTTATAGCGGTAACAGTGAGGTCAGAAAGAAGCTCCTTCGCAGACTCGGCACCCTTGCCGGTCATCGCAGTCATCGCAAGCTTTTTCAGCGTCACAGTATCCTTTATCGAGACGGGCTCTGCGATGCTGTCCAGTATATCCTGCGCCTTCTCAGCAGCTATCCTGTATCCCTTCGCGATGACAGTAGGGTGTATCTCCTGCTCAAGCAGGTCCTCAGCCTTCTTCAGGAGTTCGCCGGCAAGCACCACAGCAGTGGTGGTTCCATCACCGACCTCATCCTCCTGGGTCTTCGCAACCTCGACAATCATCTTCGCGGCAGGATGCTCAATCTGCATCTCCTCAAGTATCGTGACGCCATCATTCGTGATGGTCACGTCACCGAGAGAATCGACAATCATCTTGTCCATGCCCTTGGGGCCGAGAGTGGTGCGGACCGTCTCAGCGACAAGCTTCGCAGCCATTATGTTGTTGCGCTGGGCATTCCTCCCTGTGCTCCTCTGCGTACCTTCAGGCATTATGAATATGGGCTGTATATCTTTAGTCATTGTATAAACACCTCCCGACATCCAACAGGATAATCTATTGTTCCCAGGTCTGAGAACCGATTTTACCCCCTTAGACAGCTAAAAAAATTATCTGGGCTCTTATATAAATGTTATGCTTGGGCGGCCTGTGAAAGAGATTTATAAACTGACTTACAGATATATCTGCATCATGTGTTGGCACAGGTCCTCGGCTTTGAAGAAATCACCGCAGGGTCTGCGTCCCGCAGGGGATGCTCAAACTCCCTTCGGTCCGTTTGGCACCTCGATCGCTCCGCTTGGAGGTTTCCCCCGCCACTGCCTTGAATATGCATCGCTTGGCCTGCGGTAAAGGCGCCAACACCTCTCGCAGGAAAGCATGTTTATAAACAAAACATTTTTAAATAGATTTCTCGTTGAATCGCGCATGGACCTTCTCGCAAGGAAGAGGCTAAGGGACAGAAAAAGGGAAGAGGAGCGGCTCAAGAAGCTGCAGGAAGAAGAGATATTCAAGAAGCCTGAAAAGGCATATGTCCCCTCCTCAAAGAAGCTCACGATAATCATGTTCATAATATTCATCATAGGCATACCGCTGGCATACTTCAAGTCAGAGCTGGTCATGAGCGACGAGTGCGGCATCATGCCAGGCATAGAATGCACCGACCTCAGGGCAGGGAGCGACAGGATATCATTCTATGTCAGCAACTATCTCAAGGAAGACCTCAATATAACAATCAGGCTCGAAGGCTGCGAAGAGGCCGTGACAAACTACATCAAGCCGAACCAGGGAGCAGAATACTCATTCAGCTGCGCAATGACCTGCGAGAAAGTAGAGAAGAAGATAAACATCACATATGTCGGATTCTCAGGGCTTCCGCACGACAAGACTGGCTATCTCCAGGCAAAACTGGAATGAACTGGTCTGCTTTCAGACAGATGTCAGGCAGTTCGCAGAGCAGTAATCAAGGAGCATATCAAACGCGTTCTCATCATCCTTGGCCAGCTCCCTCCCGTCCTTGCTGCCCCTGAAGCGCAGGAGCTTATAGTCATCAGGCTCTTTCGCACCTGCGTCATTGATGCCGAAGCGCTCAAGAAGCACCCTGTCCAGGCCATCCTGGTCTCCCTCATACACCACTCTAAGATGCTGGAAGAGCAGGTCATCCTCACAGATCTCGTGACCTGAAGGGAACATGCAGGTGTACAGCTTCACTCCGAAACCATTCTCAACAGGCCTGATCTCTAAAGAAAGAAGATGGAAGTTCAGCATATACACCTGCAGGGGCGATCCAGGCTCCGCCCTGTGGCCCCTGCGGCGGGCATTCAAGTACAAGTGATTAAGCAGCAGCTTGCGCTTCATGTATTCCATAAAAGACCACCAACCCGAGAAATCACCGGTTTTACACGAATAAGCAAATCCTGACTAATGAATACATCCTGACTAATAAATATTTGCAAACCTCCAGAAACATTTAAAAGCAAAAATGACCACCCACCTGAAAAAAAGAGGCAATGCTGTGTTCCTGAAAAGAGAGCGAGAGCTCATGCGAGAGCACGTGAAGAGAGTAGGGATAGTCAGACTCATACTGATATACCTGTTTGTCCTGGTGATAATAATAATCATCGAGGCTTTCGCATCACTAAACATATACCTTCTCGAGGAAGGCGCGCAGGGCGAACCAGTGCTCAGGGAGATATTCTCCATGGTGGCAATCATAGTAGCCGCTTTCACAGTCATAGCAAACATCCTGTTCCTGGGCGGAAGGTCAAAGGCAGACCGGGAATTCCACTATTACTTCAGGACAAGGCCTCTGCTGATATACTCCGCAACAGCTATAATGGGTGACATCATCGCAGTCCTTTTAGCGGGAAAGACCACCTACCCCTACATGGTGTTCTACACGTCACTCATAGCGCTGAACCTGTTCGCGATAGGCTTCGCGATACACGCTGTCGAGAAAGTGATAAGGAAAGGGATCTGACTGCACATCTCCCTGACAGGCATCTTCTCAGGCATATATGAAAACAACAAGGCCCAGCCACACCCCAACGCATAAAATGACTACCTTAAAGTAGCTAAATTTTAGAAAGATTAATATAATAGAAAACCAGGAATTGACCTGACAAGGTGAACGTAGATGCAGAATGCCTGGGAAGATATCCGCACATATGATGACCTGTACCATCCCAAGATGCGGGAGTTTGCGCTAGAGGTGATGACAGAAGCCACGCACAAATGCGAGATGCTGAAGCGCAAAGGGGAGCAATTCAGGTTCTGCGGCCTGCAAAACCCGGACGATCAGGCCCCTGTCTCGCATGACAGCCCCCTGATGAGACACATGGTGAGCGGGCTTATCAGATTATGCTACGACCATGAAGGGCTCTTCTGCCCTGATTACCGGGAACAGATAAGCAGGATAAGAGCAGAAGATGAGTCACTTCTTGAGAAGGCATGCAAGAAGTCAGGCGTGAAATACATCCCTCCCAACCGCGCGGAAAAAGAGCCCATGCAGGAGAGATACGGAGAATACTGCCGCATACTCGGAAGGAACTACCCTGTGAAGGAGTTCCCAGACAGGCGCAGGACCAGCAGGATGCCGTACACATTCAGGCATGGAAAAGATATACCCATAGTATGCTCAGCATCGCTCATAGTCACCGAAAAAACAGGAAACGTGAAGTCATACCTCCTCATGCAGGAGGCGAAGAAAGGATCAGGCGCTATACGCAGGGATGAAGGGAAGATAGACATCCCCGGCGGGGGCCTCAAATGGGGAGAGACATTCGAGGAATGCGCGAAAAGGGAGTTCCTGGAAGAGAGGGGAATAGAGCCAGAGCTGACAGGCCTGGTCGCGCTTGTGCAGAGGATAAACAGAAACAACCGCATAATATTCAAGGCAGTATACACTGGAGAGCTGACTAAGAAGCAAAGGAGCAGCATAAGGAACGACTCAAAAGGATTCATGTTCTTCGAAGTGCCTGTAATAAGATGGCTCTTCGGATACGGCAAGATAAAGACCCCTGATATAATGCTTCTGATCAACAGGATGGAAAAAGGGATGGTCTCAGATCCGACAGCACCCTCTGAAGAACAAATGCTGATGTGGGGCTGGGACTGAAACCGCCAAAAAACAAGAAAAGAAAAAAAGAAAAAATATCTACTGTCTCTTCACGGGCCTGTCCGCGGAAAGCCTCTGCTGCAGCACCCGCATGTCCTCCTGCAGCTTCTGAAGCTGGAGACGGAGCTCATCAGACCTTGATGCGTTCTTCAGGGAGGTCTTCACAAGCATCTCATTCTCAGCCTTCAGAGCGTCAATCTCTGCCAGGCGGGACTTCAGCTCCGCAGTGTAATAATCTATCATCTCGTTGAAGCGCTGAGCAGAGACCTGTTTTGAAAAATTCTCTTTCTCATGCCGCGGCAGCACGCGCCTCTTCTCCTTACCGCCAAGAATGTTCTTGAACATGGCAATGCTGTCGTGAAGGGGATATTTAAGGTTTTTGGAGTAGTCATGATTTGGAGACAAAAAACACTTTTATAAATTCTCATCAACAACTAAAAAAGAGAGATGGACCTGGATGAACTAGTCGAAGAGATGACCCTGCGTGAAAGCAGGTGGAACGACTGCCTGCTAAAAGAAATCGTCCAGAGAAACCAGCACAGAAAACACCTCCTCGGGAATGAATTCTGGCAATGCCTACTCAACTCAACAGCCAGAGAAGCATATTTCCGCATGCACCGCAAAGACCCTGCGAAAGCCCTCGCCGCCAGGAAGAGCCAAGCCGCCGCGGAACCGTCAAACATGACCCGCCTCTACAGGCTCGCAGAACAATACCTGGCGATGGGCGACCACAACAAAGCGTTCGAGACCACTGCGAAAGCTCTCCAGCGCATGACAAAACTAAAACCTGAATGGAAAGATAAAGAAATATGCTGGATGCCTGACCTTCAGCAGATACGGGAACTCAGAGATTCCTCGCCTGAAGCCCTGATAGCCCTTCTCGTGCATCACACATTCAACCAGCGTTTCAACAGAGCCTCCCAGGTCTGCACCGCGCTCCAGAAAGATACGGAAAGAGACCTCGACATAGCATTCTTCAACGCGTGCATGTGTGACTTACAATCCAGATCCGAAGTAGCAGATGACTCTTACAACAATGCCATATTCAGCAGGATATTATTTTTCGGCCTGCCGCTTGAACTTCACACCGAGAACAGGAACAAGGTATTCAAGGTGAGGTGGGAAAGCCTCCCCGAAACGATATTCTACGCAAAAGAATATTCGACGGAAGAAGCGAAAAACACCGAAGCGGCGAACACGGCGCTTTTCAGGGCATACCTTAAACACTCAATCCAGCGGATAATGACACTTTCAGCATCGAGAAGACCTGACATCACCGTGTTCAGCGCAGCAGGGAACCAAACACTCGATGACATCATAGCGCGAGGGCGCAGCAGGAAACTCATGAAAGCGCTGAAGGAAGCCGCAAGGCTCCTCGCAAGGATACACATCCTCGGGACGACAGTCCACCAAAGAGGCCTGCCCCCTGAAGCGCAGATAAGTGAATACAAGATAAGCGACCCCGTGCAGACAGACCCTGAATACTTCCTGCACAAGCTCGACAGGACATTGTTCGCGTTCGGACGCGATGCTCCCCCATTCATGATAAGCGCTGCCGAAAAAGACAACATGCGTGAAGGCCATGCAGCCATAAACCAGCACCTCGCCGAGGCAGAGCGCGACTTCTACAAGGACCACAACCCCCGCAACATAGTAATAGATGACATGGGGCATGCGGTCGCGATAGACTTCGAGTCAGCGGAACTCCTGCCATGCCAGCTCGACCTCGTCAGCCTTCTGGAGTTCGGAGGAGATTACCTGACAGGAAGACAGAAGAGAATGATAATATCAGAATACCTGCTAGAGAAGGAGGCCCTGCTAAGGAAAAATATAGACAGACGCGCGTTCATGAGGACATACACCTATGCACAGGCACAGAGACACCTTGAGATGATAGGTTACAGGACAAGAGACGCCCTGACTGCTGCAGACGAGCAGAAAAAGGATGCTGAAATCAGACGCAGGGAATACCATATCAGAACAGCGGCCCGCGCGATACATGAGATATCATGTGCGGAACGCTCACCAGGCAAGACTGCGCGGCTCAGGACCCTCCACGAAGAGCTGAAAAAAATGACTGCGACAAGGCCTAAAGCTTAGAGGCCATCAACGGGCCGTTCATGTCGAACGCGCTCTCAACGACGCTGTTGAGCAGCACAAGAGTCATCACATCACCAGGCCTATGACCTGCAAAAGCCTTCGTGAACGCCTCGCGCAGACGATAACGGGACTCGGCAAAATCCCTCAGGCGCCCCAGGTCAAAATCAAACATCACCTCATAGAAGCATCTCAGGAAACGGTTGGTCTTATCATAAAGCCTCTGGCACTCAGCAGATATCTTGGGAGACCTGCCCGAATGGCCCCTGCAGATGTCCCTGTAAAGATCCCCTATCTTCTCAAGCTGCTCCACCATGAAATATGCAGGAGGCATCCGCCTGTAACCTTCAGCACCCGTCGTGTTAAGTATCCGCCTGCAGAAGTCAGCTATCTTGTTGACGTCCTTGTCATGGAGCGATATCGCCTCCAGCCATTCCCCATCACCTTTCTTCACAGCTTCCAGAGAATCTTCCGCCATCGAAATTATGATGAGAAACATCCTCCTGAGCATGGTGTTGAACTCCTTCGGCTCTATGTGTGACACCTTGCGGAAGACAAGCCAGCCCTTCTTCTGGTCCACGACCTCAAAGCCGAGAAACTCCTCCCTCACGACCTCCTGCACTGTCTTCAGCTCGGCTATGGTGGAGAACCGCACCTTTACCTCATCATACCCTGACTTGTATAATGCGCCGAGTATGCGCTTTATCATGGGATCCATCCCTGAAACATCCACCTCAGCATTCCCTGTGGCTGCAGCCCCATCCCTGGAAAGAACAAGACGGCCCTCAGACTCAGACACGTCTATCTCATCGCCTTTGGATATCCCCACCTTCTTGACCCATGATGCAGGGAGTGACACCACAAGGGTGTTGTTCGCGAGCCTTATCGCCTTACGTCTCATGATAAGGTTATGCGATTAAATCAAGTATATATATTTTTCTTTCTTGTATACTTTAAGGTATTATATATATCTTATAGAAAAAGTATAAGGCATCTCCGGACATCATACATACTGCCCGCAAGGGCGGAGGAGTCAAAGTGGAACAGACAAACAAAAAACAGGTGGATCTCCTGATGCAGCTCAGGAAGGACGGCAGGCAGCCATTGACAGAGATAAGCCGCAAGATACACATGCCTGTCTCAACGATATTCGACAGGGTGCGGGCGAACAAAGGAGACATGATAAAGCGGTTCACGTGCATCCTCGACTTCAGGAAGATAGGCTTCAACTGCAGGGCGCACATGGTCTTCAGGATAAGGAAAGAGCATAGGGAAGATATGCATAGCTACCTGCTGAAGCACCCGAACGTGAACTCAGCATACAAGATCAACAACGGCTACGACTTCCTTGTGGAGACCGTATTCAGGGAACTCAGGGAGGTGGACGAGTTCCTTGAAAAGATGGATGAGAAGTTCAAGGTGCATGAGAAGAATGTATACTATATAATAGATGACATCGCAAGAGAGAGGTTCCTGACAGACCCTGTGCACGCAGAACTCATAGGAATGCTGTGACAGTCATTTGACATTCATTTGCCCTGCAGGGGATGCTTCCTTGTAGACGCATGTTCCGGAAGCTCCTGCACCTGAGCGCCCTGCTTCGACTCGCCGGCAACAAAGATTACAGTGCCTTCAGGCTCCTTGGCGAGCCCGTAGAGCAGAAGGATTATCAGTATGGGATTGATGACCAGGCCTATGATCCCCTGTATCCAGTTCATATCCGCGATGGCAATGTTCATCACAGTAAGTATCATCGCGATGCCAAGGTCGAGCACACCGACCCAGAGGAACAGCTGGTACTTCTGCGGGTCCAATGAAAGGAAAAGATAGAACACAGCCATGGCCATCAGGACGCCGCCCCAGTAGCGCGCCAGCACAGGGTCTTTGATAGTATACTGGAAGACGTAAGAACCAGCATCCTGAAACATCAGGGTCAATGCTCCCATGATGCCAGCATACAATGCCATAAGCGTTAGAGTAGCCTTGAGATATGTCTGACCAGCCATACAAAACCTCTTTTTCGGTCTTGATATGGGCAGAAGAGATGAGAGTATATAAACATTATCTTAACTTACGGCAGCTGCCACCGCTCATGTGTAGGTCAGCAAAGAGAAACAGAAACCTGCTGCTTCGCAGACATAAATGGAAGGCATAAGCCTTAAACGGCAGACGATGCGCAGTTTGCAGGCAAATCAGGATAGCAGCGCGGCAGCTGCCGCCGCT
>JAFGJH010000009.1 GCA_016929255.1 Candidatus Woesearchaeota archaeon | reverse complement strand
GTTGATGGATTGGATGGTTGATGGATTGGATGGTTGATGGATTGGATGGTTGATGGATTGGATGGTTGATATAATGTCTTTTGACATCTTTTACAAGAAGATTGCGAAGAGCATGCCCGGGCTCAGCCTCAAGCTCCAGCAGGCAGGAATGTCTGACACGGAGGTGGAGTTCATAAGGAAGACGGTCTTCTCCGCATTCTACCTGACGACAGGCATCATGATAACTGTAGCGCTTCTGCTGAGCAAGGTCAACATAAGCGTATTCTTCGCTGTCCTGCTGTTCCCCGTGCTCCTTTTCCTGATGTTCATGTATTTCGTGAAGCTGCCTGACATGAAGATACTGCGCATCCAGAGGGAGATAGACAGGGAGATAGTGTATGCTGGCCGTTACCTGGTAATCGAGATGGAGTCGGGGATATCAATCTATGACTCTTTCAAGTACGTGGCCAACAACTATCCTGTGATAGGGAAATACTTCAGCAACATCGTCGAGGACATAGATCTCGGGACGACGATAGATGACGCGCTGAACAGGGCTGTCGAGCTGACCCCTTCGCAGAACTTCAGGAGGGTGCTGTGGCAGATAATAAACTCCATGACCACCGGCGCGGATGTCGCGACCTCCCTCAATACGGTGATAGAGCAGATTGTCAGGGAGCAGAGGATAGAGCTCAATGAGTACGGCAGGAAGCTGAATCCCCTCGCGATGTTCTACATGATAGTCGCGGTCATCCTTCCTTCCATAGGCATAACCATGTTCGTGATACTTGTATCGTTCCTGTCGATAAAGCTGACGCTTGCGACGCTCATCATAATAGCGTGCATGATGGGTTTTGTGCAGTTCCTGTTCTACACTGTGGTGAAGAGCTCGAGGCCTTCGAGCCAGTTTGAGGAGTGAGCAGCAGATGGTCAGGATAAATGATAAGGACTTCCTGAAGGGGGTGAAGGAGGAGGTTGGGCGGAAGCGCACGCCTTTAGGCCGGCTCGTCTATTCTTTTAGGCACAGGGGTGAGGAGAAGCACAAGAGGAACGTCGCGCTGAAGCTGATGATGGACAAGGCAGGCCTCCGCAAGAGCCCGTCTTATATCTCCCGGGCGCTGTTCATTTTGTCTGTCATCGTCAACATATTCATAACGATATATGTGGTGGACAGGTTCTATGATGTCCTGCGTTACAACTTCGTGTTCATAGCTGTTGTCCTGGCTGTGATGTGGATCTTTGTTTTTGTGGTGGTCCTGTTCGTGATCTGGCTGCTGTTCTATCTGAGCCTTGATGTTATGATATTCAAGAGGCGCCAGAAGCTTGAGGAGGTGCTGCCTGACTTCCTGCAGCTTGCCAGCAGCAACATACGTGCCGGGATGACCATAGACCAGGCATTGTGGTTCGCTGTCAGGCCCCGCTTCGGCGTCCTCGCGACCGAGATAGAGGAGGTGGCCAAGAGGACATTTGCGGGCGAGACTTTGGATGCTGCCCTGCTTCATTTCGTCAACAAGTATGACTCGAAGGTCCTTGAGCGCTCGATGAACCTCCTGATAGAGGGTGTGAGGGCTGGCGGTGAGATCGGTGACCTGCTGAACAAGATATCCGAGAACATCCAGGAGACCAACCTGATGAAGAAGGAGATGGCTGCCAACGTCACGACATATGTCATATTCATAACCTTTGCGACGCTGTTCGCCGCCCCTTTCCTTTTCGGCATGGCCTACCAGCTGATAATAGTAATACAGGAGGTATTCTCGAGGGTGGACATAACCCCTGGAACTGCCGCGGGTTTTCCTGTCATGATAACCAAGGGGGTCATCTCGACAGGGGATTTCCAGACTTTTGCGATAGTTTCTTTGATGATCACATCGTTGTTCTCATCGATGATAATATCCACCATAAAAAGGGGCAATGTCAAGGCAGGACTCAAGTACATACCTGTTTTCATGGTGTGCTCGATCATCCTTTTCCTGATAGTCGTCAAGGTGTTCAGCATGTTCACGGAGGGGTTCTTCTAAGATGGAGACTGAAAGATTATTGCATGGAAGGCGTTCGCAGGCTGCCATGGAGTTCATAATGACTTACGGATGGGCGATACTGGTAGTCCTTGCTGCGATTGTCGCGCTGGCTTACTTCGGTGTGATGAGTCCTGGAAGGTTCCTTCCTGAGTCATGTACTCTGCCTTCGACAACAGGCATTGCCTGCCTTGATTTCAAGGTCACGCCGGTCTCTGCGCACGTGCTTCTTATGAACAGCGGCGGCCGCGACATAATCATAAACAATATGACTGCTGGCGACTGCGGGTATTACACCTCTTTTGATATGCCTGACGGCACTTCCCATCTTTTCAACCTTACAGGGTGTTCTTTAGGTTCTGTTGGAAGGAAGGAGAAGCTGGATTTGCGCGTGGTCTATACTGATTTATACTCCAATTTTGTCAAGGAAGCATCCGGGACCCTTACTGCGCAGGTCTCGTGATTTCCTCTCTTTTCCTGCGCAGAGCAGGCTTTATGTTCCTTCTTTCGGTTTCTCATACCGTAACATTTATAAACCTCAAACATTACTGCTGTAGGTTATAACGCTTGTGAAGCGTATTGATATTGGAACCCTAAAGAGGAAAGAGGTGATTAAGAGTGTTTAGGAACAAAAGAGCTCAGGCAGCTATGGAATTCTTGATGACTTACGGCTGGGCCATCCTGGTCGTCCTGGCTGCTATCGCTGCGTTGGCATACTTCGGTGTTTTGAGCCCGGACAGGTTCTTGCCCGAGAAGTGCACACTGCCTTCTGGAGTCGCTTGCCTGGACTTCACAGGAACATCAACCCAGGTTGATTTGGTCATTCAGAACAGCGCAGGATTTGACATGCAGAACGTTAACGTCTATGTCAACTCAACAACAACAAGTTTCTCATGCCCTGTTCTTGCACCAGGTGACACCACATTGACCGATGGTGAGAAGGATCAATACCAGTGCACTGGACTGACTCTGCCTTCAGGCAAGTTCAAGGGGACTCTGAGCATCGACTATTTGAACGCCCAGACAGGTATGACTCACACTAAGGCTGGTGAGCTCATCCTTAAGATACCATAAGGCTGTTTGTTTTTTTTCTTTTTTTTTCTGTTTCTTTTTGATTATGTACTGGTGGCAGCTGCCACCGCTCATTGCGTGTCCTCCGGCAAGATAAGCAGGAATGGGCTGCACTGACACGAACTACGCAGATATTGCGCAAGCAAGGTCAGAATCATAAGAGGATAGCAGCCGACATGGGTGTAGCAGCGTGGCAGCTACCGAGTATCCGCAGCCACTACGTCCTGCCTATGAATTGAAAAACTATAAATACCCCTTTCTTATGCTGTTCATTCAAAAGGTGATTACATGGATGAGATACAGTTCATAGGCCTCAAGGAGCTTGAGGAAGTGGACCAGGAGATGGTCAGGAAGATCACTGCAGAGTATTATCCTAAGATACAGCGGCAGATAAAGAACATCACCTCTCTTGTGGTGCACATAAAGCAGTACAGCAAGGGGGGGCACAGGCCCAAGTACTCTATGCATGTCAGGGCTGTCGCGCCGACCAAGATACTTGAGACCCAGAAGACATCTGAGTGGGACCTTTCCAAGGCTCTCCACAATGCGTTTGATGATCTTGAGAGGGAGATCCAGCACCACTTCCATGACTGATGATTTCTTTTATTATGTTTTTAAATGAACAATAAGTGTTATAAATACAGGTCTTTTTTTTCGTGTGGGGGTGTTATCATGAAGATGCTTTTTATGGTCCTGGTCTTATGCTTTCTGCTGCTTCCGGCAGCGTTCGCTGATACTGATAATTTCTTCTCTGTGAAGAGCAATACCGGCCCTTACGCTCTCCTTCCGGGTGAGGATGTTATCGTGGGTTTTGTGATATCCAACAAAGATCATGTCTATCCCAGGAACGTGACTGCTTATCTTGACCCCTGCCCTGTGGGCTGGGCCTGTGAGCAGCAGACATTCTCTTTTGCAGACACTGGCCTGCATGCGGTCAATCTCACCGTTAAGGTTCCTGTGACTGCTCAGCCCAAGAAGTATACCATGTACATCCTTCTGAAGAGCGAGTGGATGACCCGCAGGGGTGATGACCGGATAGTATTCAGTGTCATGACTGACAAGGATGCAGCAGCAGTCAGCTACAGCGACTACTCTGACAGGGAGAAGGCTCTTGCGGCAGCCGAGCCGCCTGCAGAGCGCGCGCCTGAACAGCCGGAGCCGGATGTTCCTTCTTATCAGGATGAGGCTGGCGCGGAAGAGGCCGTGCCTTCTGTGGAGCCTGAGCCTGAGACAGGCATAAAATCACTGGTCCCTGACATCAACAGCTCGGAGATAGTGGAGAATGTGGAGAGGCTGGAGTCGAGCCACCAGTTTGTGGAGTATGCCTCTGTCGTGCTGATAGTTGTTCTGGTCTTCATAGCGGCGGGAGCGATAATCACGTTCAGGAAGGAGAAATAAGAACTGAAAAATAAAAAATATTTTTTTGAGATATTTTATCGCCTTTTTCTTATTTTTTAGTCAGGCAGCCCGTAGGTGTATATCTCCATGCTCTCGAACAGGTCTTTGGGAACGAATCTCTTCTCGAGCGTCTCAAGGTCCTTTCTTGGCGCGATGTACTTCTCGTACACTGAGAGCGTCATGGTCTTTGTTTCTGCAATCTCCGCGAACCTTATTCCAAGAGACTGCTTCATGACATACTTCTCTCCTGGCTTGAGCGTTGGGATGGTGTATTCCTTCTTTACCTTTGCCTCATATTCCTCGATGCGCGCTCCCTCAAAGAAGAGCTCTACTATGGCATTCAGGTCCTTCTGCCCGATGTTCCTTACCGTGATGACTGCGTCGTCCATCATGCCTTTGTCTGTCGATGTCCTGTATGCTGTGAGCTTGTTTATCTCAAGGTACTTCCTGGGCTCGCCGAGCCTTATCTGCTGCTTCCCGAGCTCGAGAGTCCTTGGCATCGCAGGCTCGACTGCTTCGGGCATCTTGACCTGCTGTATCTGCGGCTCTTCCTGCTCTTCAGTCATCTCTGCCTCTTCAGGCTCTGGCTCTTCTGTCGCAGACTCTTCCTCGTGCACCGCAGGCATCTGCTCTTCATAGTCGCAGACGTCGTTGTTGTCTTCGTCCAGGCAGCACTTGTTGCCCAGTATCTTGTTCGGCGGGTAGCATGTTGGTGCTGTGCATCCCGCGACCATCAGAATGAGTATCGCCGCTATGATTCCTATCACATATTTCATGTTCTGTCCCCCACACGTTTTTTACTGTCCACCCCTAAAAGAATGGTGTGGGTAGTCATCCCTGCGTATTTATACTTTTGTGTTTTGGAGCAGAACAAAGGAGGATATCATATTATAAGAATATAAAACGCCGCGGATGGGACTTTCAAGCAGAATGTCCATTCTTGCTTTTTGAACCCACAAGCCCTTGCGGGCACTGGATCTTTGCGCGTAATGCCTGGTAATCATAAGCACGGTTGTGCTTAGCAATCTTACGCCAGGAAAAGTGCCTTTTCCTGTCAGCGCACTACCAGGTTATGCGACCGCGGCGTCTGGTTCCAGTAACCTTGCTGTTCTCAGAGAAGCAGTTTGTTTAAAAATGTTTTGTTGACCTAGTGGACCGCTTCAGTGTCTGTGTCGTAAAGGCCCAGGTGTGCGGGTATTGATTCCCTGCAGTTCCCGCAGGGCACGAAATTGAATCTTTTTGCCGCTTTCTGTTTTTCCGCGACAGATTCTTCAGTCACACTCTCTGACCTGCAGATGTCTTTGTCGACAAGGTGGTATGTCACTCTTGCATCGCTCGGCACGGCTTTCAGTGCCGCTTCAAGGTAGAGTGCTACTGTGGCCTGGAGCTTTTCTTCTGCGAAAGGGTCCACGCGCGTGTAATCCGCGGAGATGACCTCGTTGCTGAGCAGGCTCAGGACATTGAAGTATGGGTCGCTTCTCTCTTGTTCTGTGGGCTCCCTGACTTTTGCCCTTCCGAACTGCTTCATGCGCCACACCTCTGCGACATTGTAGCCGACCCTGCCTAGCCTGGTCTCCTGTCCCTGGACAACCACATACATTGAATAGCATTCTATCTCGCAGGGCGGGTCTCTTGCTTCCCTTGAAGGTATGGTCTTTGTAAGGACTATGATGTCGATGCTTTCAACACCCTCAGAAGCTTTTATATACCCTCTTACGAATTCTGCTGAGCGTAGAAGGTCGATTTGAGGCTCTTTTTTTATTATATCTGATAAATGTGGCGGGATTTTATTTAATAGAGTTTTTCCTGAGTTTCTTGCACCAAGAATCTCTTCAAGGCAGTCAGAACCTATTTGCTGAGTCGTTTTAGTCCCCCCTTAGATGGTTAAACCATCAAAAAATAACTACTATTTGGAGGTGAACACTTTTAAATATTTCTATACTGCACTATATAAATAATATGAAATGAAAAATAAATAAAGAAATAGCATAGAAGAAACTCTCTAAAGCAGTCTTCTGATAGCCAGCTCTTCCTTGAGTATAGCGTCTTCCTGGCGCCTCATCTTGTCAAGCTCTTTCACAGTCACATCTATTGCCTTGATAGCGTCCTTGAGGCTTGGAACAAGCTCCCTGTGCATTATGTTGTTTGCGCTTTCTGATGTTATGCCATGTGCTTTAAGCTCTTCTGATGCCCTTTTAGCATGGTCAAGGATGGCTGACAGCTTGCTGCCCGGGTCGAGCAGGCGTCTCACGTACTCAAGGTTTGCGTCCAGCCTGTATGCTCTTGTCCTGAACTCCTGGATCTGGTCCTGGGTGAGGATGGTTCTGTCATATACTGCGCTCATCCTGTTGAAGTATTCTTTTTCCTTATCAAGAACGTCTGCAAAAGCCCGCAGCTCGAATATGAGCCTCTTTGTCATCTCGCTCAATGATGTTGTCTTCTGCTTCTCATCTTCCATTGCTTCAGCGAACCTGAACTTTCCTTTCTTCAGATAGTCTATAAGGTCTAGGGGCATTTTGTCACCTCGGTTTTTTACTATTGAATATGTTGTGTGATTCAGTGATGCAACATTCTTTTATATTTAACTGTTTCGCACGCATTACTGCTCTTTCCTGCTCACCACAACCTTTATATATGGACCGCTTTTCCTTTGAACCGCTCAAATCACTATATAGCGGGGTGGGGCAGTCAGGAGTGCCCGAAGGGCTCATAACGCATCTTGTATGCGCGGGAGACCCTTAGGTCGGTGGAAGCAGGAGGGAAGGCTGCTGCCGAATTCAAATCCACCCCCCGCTATATTCCTTCCCAATTTTCTTTGAAGGTAATGAAGATGAAAAAAGGTGTGTTCGCAGCAGCCCTTCTTTTTTTTTCAGTCCTTTTCTCATGCCCCTCCCTTGCCCTCTGGTATATGGATTCTGATTCTGTCACTGTGGACCTCCATGTTGAGTCGAGCCTTGAGCTGAGCCTGAAGCCAGGATATTCTCTTGATTATGTCACGGCAAATGTCAGTTTCATCCCGAGGGATACTGATGCACAATCAGTCATCACCATACGCGCCGACCCGAAGCCTGTTAAGATAACTGAGGATGAGTATATGTTCAGGTGGACAAGCCCTGTCCCTTCCATCCCGAAATATGAGATAGACTCAAGGGTAAGGACAAAGAGCACGTTCCAGGAGGTCAGGAGGATATCCTTCCCTTACTCAGGGTTCAGCAGTGATATCGTCCCCTACACCCTGCCGTCCAAGAACATAGATTCTGACAACCAGAAGATAATGGACAAGGCCTCTGAGCTTGCGGAAGGCCGGACGGACTATTACTCTGTCGTGTTCAGGATGGCTGACTGGACCAAGGAGAACATTAAGTATGACCTGAGCACCCTTAATACAAAGGCGTCGCACAAGGCCAGCGTGGTCCTTGCGCACAGGGATGGCGTCTGCGATGAGATAACCACGCTTTTCATCGCGCTCCTGCGCGCAGTGGGCATCCCCGCGAAGTTTGTCTCAGGCATAGCTTACACCGAGTCGAGCGAGTTTCCGCAGAAGTGGGGCGCGCACGGCTGGGCTGAGGTGTACTTTCCAGGCACTGGCTGGGTGCCTTTTGACGTGACTTACGGCGAGTATGGCTATGCCGACCCCACGCATGTCAAGCTCAAGGAGTCCATCGACAGCGCCGATGCAGACACGCGCTACGAGTGGCTCGGCAGGGATGTCAATGTTATAGCGAACCCTGTCCGCGTATCTGCAGACCTTGTAAAGCAAGAGGGCGTTGTCGCCGACAACATACTGCTCGGCGTTGATGTGCTCCAGAAGAGCGTCGGCATAGGATCATATAATGTCATCGAGGCTGCTGTGACCAACAGGCGCAACAGCTATGTCTCTGCATATCTGTTCCTGTCAAGGATAGCTGAGCTTGAGGTCGAAGGCAACAATTACAGGTCTGTCATGCTGGCTCCGATGGAGACCGGGAGGTTCTACTGGCTGGTGCACGTCATCGAGTCCCTTGATTCGCATTACACATACACCTTTCCTGTCACCGTGGTGGACATGAGGAACACGTCTGCGGAATCCGCGTTCTATGTCGTTCCGGGCGCCACCGTCTTCTCCAGGGAGGAGATGGAGCGCGTCATAGACGCTGCGGTGAAGGAGGAGGAGAAGGTCTATTCCAAGAAGATAGAGGTGAACTGCTCACAGGGCAGGGGGAATTATTATGTGTATGATGGGCCTGAGATAGAATGTTCTGCGAAGAATGCGGGAAATTTCCCTTTCAAGGCGCTGGAGTTCTGCTTTGAGGGTGATTGCAGGACAGCGGATCTTGCCATAGCTCAGGAGAAGGCGTTCACCCACGCTGTGATGTCCCCGAAGCCAGGAATCAACAAGGTGTCTTTCAGCGTCGAGGGCAAGGACGTGTCGAGGACTGTCTTCTACGACCTTGAGGTGCTTGATGCGCCTAACATATCTGTCGCTGACCTCGAGTATCCGCAGCAGATAGAGTTCAGCCAGCCGTATGTCGTGTCTTTCACCCTGAAGAGGGCATCTGCTTCGGTCCCTCAGGATGTCGTGCTCAGGTTCGACGCTGCAGGGAACACGAAGACTGTTGAGATCCCTGGGCTGAACGTGGACAAGAAGTTCCTGTTCAACCTGGACAGCGAAGACCTTTCTGTCAGGCCTAATGCTTTCACCATATCTGTTGATTATGCTGACCTTAACGGCAGGCTGTACACAGGGAAGGAGGAGTTCAGCATAGGACTTGTCAACGTGTCTTTCAGCCAGCGTCTGGTTATATTTGTCCACGACCTTGACAGGTGGTTGCGAAATCTATTTAAGTAGAGATGCCGGGGTGGTATTGAAATGAAGAAATGGATGTTGATGGTATCGTTCGCTTTTCTGTTCATGCTGATGATAGGCTGCGCCCCGTCCCCTGCAGGTCCTGGCGGGTCGGACTCGCCGACTCAGGGTGAGGTTGGGAGCATCGACTCCTGCGAAGTCGACTCAGACTGCGTCTGCGGCGGCGTGGACACCCGAAGCGGGTTGTGTTTCATGGGGAACAGGGATTATTATGATAAGTATGTCGACAGGTCAAAGGACTGCCCTGACTTCTGTTCAGGTGTTGCGGGGAATCTTGTCACAAGGTGCATAGACGGCAGTTGCATCCAGGTTTTTGAGTGCCTTGCTGACACTGACTGCGCCGGCGGGAGGTGCGTCGGCAACAGGTGTGAAACCCCCGCATCGGGTGCTGCGGAATGCTCTTCAGGCAGCGACTGCAGGAGGGATGGCTGTTCAGGCCAGCTCTGCAGGCCGAAGTCCTCCGAGCCCGTCTTCACGACGTGCGAGTATAGGCCTGAGTATGAATGCCTGAGCATGGTGGAGTGCAGCTGCGTGGAGGGCAGGTGTGCATGGAGCACAAGCCCTGAATACGAGAGGTGTGTGGACGAGAAGGCGCGCGGTCCGCGCCTGGTTCCGTGAGGTGGGTGTTATGGTCGCTAAGAGACAGGTGGTGGATGTGGAGAAGATTGTCCCTGACACTTCAGTCATAATCGAGGGATTGCTCTCGAGGAAGATAGACAGCAGGGAGATCCTGCCTAAGCAGGTGATGATACATGAGGCCGTGCTCGCTGAGCTTGAGCATCAGGCCAACCAGAACAGGTCCATAGGATTCCTGGGTATAGACGAGATAGACAGGCTGAAGAAGCTTTCCGGCAGGCTCAGCTTCGATCTGGTTTTTGCAGGCAAGCGACCTTCCGCACATGAGATAAGCCAGGCGAAGCTGGGTGAGATAGACTCGCTGATTCGCGAGCTCGCGTTCGAGAATGACGCGACCCTCCTGACGACAGACAGGGTCCAGGCGAGGATAGGGAAGGCCAAGGGAATGCAGGTCATTTTTCTTGAGGTCGAAGTCATAAAGAAGAAGCTTGCTCTTGAGTCTTTTTTTGACGCCACCACCATGAGCGTCCATCTAAGGGAGAACGTCGCTCCTTTCGCCAAGAAAGGCATGCCTGGGAACTGGGATTTTGTGAAGGTGAGGGACAAGCTGCTGACCCGTGATGAAGTGAGGAGCATCTCTGATGAGATAATAGAGGAGGCGGGCGTTCGCAAGGAGTGCTTCATAGAGATAGAGAGGGCGGGCTCGACCATTGTTCAGCTAGAGAACTACAGGATAGTCATCACGCGCCCGCCGTTCAGCGACGGCTGGGAGATAACCGCTGTCCGTCCTGTCAAGAGGCTGGTGCTTGATGAGTATGACCTTCCTGAGAAGGTGAAGTCAAGGGTCGCTGAGCAGGCTGAAGGAATCCTCATCGCCGGCGCTCCCGGCCAGGGCAAGTCTACCTTTGCGCAGGCGCTTGCAGAGTATTATGCTGGCCAGGACAAGATAGTCAAGACTGTCGAGGCTCCGAGGGACCTGCAGCTACCTGACACCATAACGCAGTATGCAATATCGCACGGGAGTCCGCAGGAGATACATGACGTTCTGCTTCTTAGCAGGCCGGACTACACCATCTTTGACGAGATGAGGAACACGGAGGATTTCAGGCTGTTCGCCGACATGCGCCTTTCAGGGGTGGGCATGATAGGGGTCATGCACGCCACGAACGCCATCGATGCCATCCAGCGGTTCATAGGAAGGATTGAGCTCGGCACCATCCCCCAGATAGTGGATACTGTGCTGTTCATCAAGAACGGAGGCATACACAAGGTCTTCAACGTGCGCATGGAGGTCAAGGTCCCGAGCGGGATGACTGAGGCTGATCTTGCGCGTCCGGTGGTTGTCGTCTATGACTTCATAAAGAACAGGCTTGAGTTTGAGATATATTCTTATGGCGAGGAGACTGTTGTCGTGCCTGTGCAGGCCGAGGCTGCAGAGCCTCCTGCGCGCGCGCTTGCCAAGAGGGAGGTCGAACGCGAGATGCAGCGTTACGCTGATGATGTTGTCGTAGAGTTTCCTTCTGAGTACGGCTGTGTAGTCAAGGTTCCGGAGTCCGCGATCGCGGCGATCATAGGCAAGCAGGGATCCAACATCGAGAAGCTGCAGCAGAAGCTTGGCATCCACATAAATGTCGAGGCGTTGGAAGGGGGTTCTGGAAGGAGGGGACGCAGGCCTGTGTCTGCTCTCCCTGATCATGAGAAGTCTGTGAAGCCGTCGAAGCAGCCTGACGGTGAGCTTGTCCCTTACCAGCTGAATGTGAAGAAGAAGGCATTGGAGCTGTATGTCGATTCGAATTTTGCCAACCGAGAGCTTGACGTGTACATAGGGAATGAGTTCCTTGTGGAGCTTCACGTGGGAAAGAAGGCGATGGTGAAGATAAAGAAGGACAACAACATCGGAAAGGCCCTTATGAATGCCATGAACAGGAAGGGCGAGATAAGGATATTTGCATAGATTTAAATAAATATTGTTGTTTTTTTGCGTATGCTTAAGGTGATTGCGGATGCTTGATATAAGGTTCATACGGGAGAACCCTGGCATTGTAAAGGAAAATATGGGGAAGAAGTTCCGCGAGGACACTCACATAGTGGATGACCTGCTCGCCAAGGATGAGAAGTACCGCGGGCTATTGCAGGAGTCAGAGTCCCTGCGCTGCGAGCACAACCAGGTGACGCAGAAGATAAATGAGCTGAAGAAGTCTGGCGGTGACATAACCTCCCTTCTCAACCAGGCAAAGGCTATCCCTGCAAAGATCAAGGAAATAGAGGAGAAGCAGGCTCTTCTGAAGGAAGATGTTGTTGACCTGCTCAAGAAGATACCTAACATGCTTGATGAGTCAGTGCCCATAGGCAGGGACAGTTCGGAGAATGTCGAACGGGCCAGGTTTGGTGAGCCTATAATCAAGGGTTTTCCTGTCAAGAGCCATGTGGAGCTCTGCGAGGCATTGGGCATCGCTGACTTTGACTCTTCTGCGAGGGTTGCCGGCAACGGTTTCTTCTACCTTGTGGGTGATCTTGCGCTGCTGAACCAGGCGCTTATACGTTTCGCGATGGATTTCATGATAAAGAGGGGCTATGCGTTCATGGAGCCTCCGCTGATGGTGAGGCGCGAGGTGTGCGACGGCATGGTTGATTTCAATTTCTTCAGGGAGATAATCTACAAGATCGAAGGTGAGGACCTGTTCATGATACCGACTGCTGAGTTCCCTCTTGTCGCCATGTTCATGAACCAGGTGATAGACAAGAAGCGCCTGCCCATAAGGCTGTGCGGTTATTCTCAGTGCTTCAGGAAAGAGGTCGGCGCGCACGGCATCGACGAGAAAGGGCTTTTCAGGACTCACCAGTTCAACAAAGTGGAGCAGGTAGTGATATGCGAGCCTGAGGACTCTTCCAGATATTATGGTGAGCTGCTGCAGAACTCCATTGACATATTCAAGGAGCTTGGCCTTCCGACAAGGGTTTTTGAGTCATGCTCCGGCGACCTGGGTGACCTGAAGGCCAGGGGTGCTGACCTTGAGGCGTGGTCTCCGAGAAAGGAGGAATATTTTGAGGTGGGCTCTGTCTCTAACCTTACTGACTGCCAGTCCCGGCGTCTCAACATGAAGGTTGACGACGGTAAGGAGCGTTACCTCCCCCACACGCTGAACAATACTGCTATTGCGACGAGCCGCGCGATGGTCGCGATACTCGAGAACTTCCAGGAAGAGGACGGCTCGATAACGATACCTGACGTGCTCAGGCCTTACATGAACAATATGCGTAAGATTGAGTCCAGGAAATGATTTTATATTTTTTAGTTTTTTCGCATGAAAAAAGAGGTGTGTTCGGAGATGAAGTCAGACGTTGAGGCAGAGGTGAAGAAGGACGTGAAGCAGGAAGTCCGCGCCGATATGCGCAGGAATTTTAACCTGCTGGACCGCTTCCACGGGCTTGCCTACAGCCATAAGATTATATTTTCGATACTTGTGGGAGTGGGTGTTGTCTCTTTCTGGAGGGGTGTGTGGCTCCTGATGGACATGGCGTTCTTCCCTGGCAATGATATTATAAGCGGTCTTTTCTCGACGCTTCTTGGCCTGACCATATTGGCTGCCAGCGGTGCCATGATACGGGTGTTGACGAGTGGGTGAGAAGAGGATACCTGGCCCGGTATATATGGTGATAGGCGCTGCCATGATTCTCATGTCTGTATTCATCGATGTGCAGAAGCTTGTCGTTTTCATACTTGCCGGCGCTGTCTTCATAGTCATAGGGTTCTTCAAGATACTGATAAAGCTTGACCATGACAGGAAGGAGCAGGAGCGTCATGCCCGCCATGCGCATCATCCGCAGTTGCACCACCCTGCGCAGCATCAGCACGCCCAGCACCCTGCACAGCATCAGCACGCCCAGCACCATGCGCAGCGGCATCAATCGCAGCAGGCGCAGACGCCTCCGGCAAATTACGAGCACAAGACAGAGACTGTCCAGGTCGTGCGCTGCTCCAAGTGCGGCGTGAAGCTCCACCACCTGTTCAAGTTCTGCCCTAACTGCGGCCAGAGGCTGAGATAGGTTTGTTATGTCTTTTAAACGATTTCCAAAACCTTTTTAAAACCCTCTCCATTTTTCTTGCCCATGAGTATGTTCAAGGATATGCTCAGGGGGGACGAGTCTCTTTTCAGGAACGAGATGGCATTGGACTTCGAGTTCCTTCCGAAGGTTCTTCCTTACCGTGAGAATGAGCAGCGTCATTTCGCCACGTGCATAGCTCCGCTGCTTCAGTCGCGCAACGGCCGGAACCTTTTCATCTACGGAGCGCCAGGCATCGGCAAGACCGCTGCGATGAGGTTCGTGTTCCGCGACCTTGAGGAGGAGACTGATGATGTCGTCCCGATATATGTCAACTGCTGGCAGAAGAACACGACCTTCAAGATTCTCATAGAGATCTGCGACCAGCTGGGCTACAAGCTCACGCACAACAAGAGGACAGAGGAGCTTTTTGAGGTCGTGAAGGGCATTGTGAACAAGAAGGCTGCTGTCTTTGCCTTTGATGAGGTGGATAAGGTTGAGGATTATGATTTTCTCTATTCCCTGCTTGAGGAGATATTCAAGAAGTCTGTCTTTCTCATAACGAACCACAAGGACTGGCTCATGGAGCTTGACCAGAGGATAAAGTCTCGCCTCTTGCCCGAGGTGCTGGAGTTCAGGAGGTACAGTCTTGCTGAGACAAAAGGCATCCTGAAGCAGCGCATAGATTATGCCTTCGCTCCCGGAGTGTGGGAGGAAAATGCCGTCGATGCTGTCGCCGCAAGGACGTTTGAGCTTGAGGACCTGCGTTCAGGCCTTTACCTTTTGAGGGAGTCAGGGCTTGCTGCAGAGGCAAAGTCCTCCAGGAAAGTCATGACAGACCATGTCAGGGAGGCTGTCGCCAAGATGGATGAGTTCTCGATAAAGCCCAGGTCAGAGCTCGACGATGACATGCAGGTCATACTGGGCCTTGTCAAGTCGAATTCCGGCAAGAAGATAGGTGACCTGTTCAGGCTGTACCAGCAGGAGGGGGGCCAGTCAGTCTATAAGACCTTCCAGCGCAAGATAAGGAAGCTCGCTGACGGCAAGTTTGTCTCTATCCAGAGCATCAAGGGCGGTGCAGACGGAACGACATCCATAATAACCTACCAGAGCACAAAGAAGCTGACTGAGTTCTGAAGCATTACTGCTGTTTTATGCGTGGCTGCAGCCACCGCTCTTTGCGTGTCCTCAGATCTGAGAAGCGGAAGAGGTTGCATTTCAACAACAAAAGCGGTTATTGCGGAAGCACGGTTTGCAGAATCAGCAATTAGCAACCAACATTACCAATAGCGGCGTGGCTGCAGCCACCGTGCATTGCGTGGCGCTGCGACAATAACCTCCAATCACTTTCTCCTCAAAAACCTTCCGACAGTCCACTGCCCACACCACATCTCAAACTCTCTCTACCACTATTCTGCATCATCCCGACCCACTTCCCACTGGACAGCGCAAAACTGCTGTTTTGCTGGCCCAGTGTCCATCTTGTAGCTTCGCTCCTCACTGGACACTGGACATCTGTCCGGATGAGCTATTTAAACCATTCAGGTCATACTCATATCTGCGTGGCAGGCAGGCGGCAATCCCCCTTATGCCTTTATGTCTGCTTTTATTGAAAATGGCGCAATACCTCTTCTTTCAAGATGAGGATGTAGCGCCTAATGACGCGCCTTGTGCCATTTGCAATTCCGCAG
>JAFGJH010000008.1 GCA_016929255.1 Candidatus Woesearchaeota archaeon | reverse complement strand
CGTCAGTTGCGAGGAGCGTAAATACACAAAAAATCCTTCGGGATTTTTTGGTACCAAAATCTTCGATTTTGTGTACCGCGCCTTTAGGGCGCAGATAGCTCCGAGCGACGAGTCTGCGTTATTTCACATCAAGGAGGTGAGTGATGATGATGGCAGAGAGATTCGACCCGGACCCTTCAGACCTTTCGCACAGCACTATCCAGGAGCTGTTCTACAGGCAGATAAGGTCCTTGACAGTTAGGCCTTCAAGCTTAAATGACAAGGCAGGGACTTTTGATATTCAGTTCAGCGATGCATGGTTCTGAAATGAAATAGAGGAGGTGATGACAGATGACAAAGAACTTCAAGAAGGTTAGGAGGTTTGAGACCCTGCGGTTCCTGCAGGACTTGGAGCGTGAGATGATTGAGGAAGAGGAAGGCGATATCTTCACCCTTACAGGTCTTGAGAAGGCAAGGGACAATGATGGCATCTCAGATAAGGAAGAAGGATTCATATCAGGGTATATGGAAGCATAATTTTTTTTAATGTTCTTTTTGACGCCTCTTTTGGAGACCTATGGTGACTAATTCTGCCCCGCGAGGGGCTTTTTTTAAAGAAAGTTTATAAATGATTATTCATTCTGTATCTCTATGCACACGATACTGAAAGAGGATTTCCTGAAGAACTTTGACCATTATGTTGAGAACATTAGCTTCGGCGCTGTTTTCATCTATCCTACTGACACTCTTTATGGCATCGGCTGTGATGCCCGGAACAACTCTCTTGTGCAGAGGGTGCGCAGGATTAAGAACAGCTATGGTTTCCCTCTTTCTGTCATAGTGCCTTCCAAGGACTGGATAAGGGAGAACCTCAAGGTCGAGAAGAGGCACGAGGAATGGCTTGCTAAGCTTCCAGGGCCTTACACCCTCATCTTTGAGAAAAAAATCAAAGACTGCGTCGCGGATGATGTCAATCCTGTCAGCAACACGCTCGGTGTTCGCATCCCCAAGAACTGGTTTGCGGATGTTGTCAAGAAGGTGGGGTTTCCCATAATCACCACAAGCCTTAACGTCCACGGCCAGAAACCGCACAGCTCCATAGCAGACATACCTGATAATTTAAAGATGATGGTGGATTTTGCCATCGGTGACGGAGAGATAGTGGGCAAGGCATCGACGCTTGTTGACCTTACCAAGACACCTCCTAAGATTGTTGAGAGATAGTGAGAGCTGGCGATATGGAAAATAAAAAAGAGGCAGATAAAGATGCAGTCCATGAAGGGCTCAGGATACTTGCTGCTTCTGACATTCACGGAGACACTGACCTTGTGAAGAAGCTTGCTGAGCAGGCTGAAAAGGAAAATGTGGACCTTGTTGTGCTCTGCGGCGACATCACTATGTTTGAGAATTCCACCGACAAGCTTATAGGCCCTTTTGCAAAGAAGCACAAGAAGGTCCTGCTCATCCCGGGAAACCATGAGACTGTCGCGACCACTGAGTTTCTGGCAGAGGTATATGATCCTGATGTGAGGAACATACACGGCTATTCTGTGCAGTACAAGGGTGTAGGCATATTCGGTGCCGGCGGAACGACTAATGTTGGGCCCCAGCCGCCCATCGATGAGGACGAGATGTACAGCCTCCTCAAGAGGGGATTTGACAGGATAAAGTATCTCAAGAAGAGGATAATGGTGACGCATATCCATCCTACAGACACCAAGATCGAGAAGTTCTCGAGGTTCGTGCCTGGCTCTGAGGCGGTCAAGCGCGCTGTGGACAATTTCAAGCCCGACATCCTGCTCTGCGGCCACGTCCATGAGGCTGAGGGCTTGGAAGAGAAGATCGGCAAGACAAGAGTCATAAATGTCGGCAGGAAAGGCAAGATAATTACGCTGTGATGCGTATGATACCTAACCTTCTCTCTAAGAAACCGATTCCTGAGGTGCTGCCTGAGAGCATGGAGCCTGTGCTGGAACAGCTCAAGAGTTCACAAAGCAAGGAGGAGTGCCTGCTGAGGGCGTATGATATCATAACTTCTAGGTATCGCGGCTACAAGATTCGTACTTATCTTAGGTTCTGGGAAGTGTTCAACCATGATATCAGCTATTGGTGGGAGCGGTCTGGCTTGTTGGGCTGCACCAACTTCAATTTCATGCTGCGAACGCTGCTGGTCAGGAGCGGTAAGTTCAGTGATGAGGATATAGTCCCGCGTATTACTGTGCTCTACATCTCTCCCCATCAGTACCTTGATGTGAAAGTTGACAGTCAGAAGTCCATAAAGGTGGACTGCTGGGCAAAGGCATACGGTATCGGATTTGGAGACTATGCGCGTGGTTTCAACTGCTAGTTCTGAACACAACCTTTAAAAACAACTGGTTTATCTCATGGTTTTAGCCGTGGGGGTGCCGGAGTGGTCAAACACGGGACCAAGACGTGGACCAGACGGGCTACGTTCAGGGCGTAGTGGCTCAGTGCCTACGAGGGTTCGAACCCCTTCCCCCACATATTTTACTCGCTTCGCTCATAAAAGCTGTACCAAAACCGGCGGGCACCTCCCTTCGGTCGGAGCCTACCACTTACCCCCTTCTCCCATATTTTCTTGTTTTTATGGCGTTCCATTGCGTAGCAATGGGACTGGATGGCGCTATCAAATGGCAAGACATTTGGTTCCTGAACCCCTTCCCCCGCATTTTTTCTGTTCTCTCAGTATTTATAGATTAATCAATCACAAAAAATAAATACTGCATGCCTTTTAAGGGCACTATCATGTTCAAGAGGTGTGGAAAAATGAGAAAGCTTTTTGCTTTGTTTGGTGTTTTGGTGATTGTCCTTCTTGTGTTCAGCATAGGCTGCTCCAAGGAGGAGAAAGGAAAGACTGTGACTTCAAGGCCTGTGGCGGCACAGCCTGCGGGTGAGCCTGCAGATGTGGAAGTTTCTGTTGCGGAGGCGCCTGCCGAAGCCCCTGCTTCTCCTAGGACCCTGCCGGCCGCCGGCCAGGCTGGCTGTGAGCAGTTGAGCACTGATGATATCGCTGCCGTATTCGGTGGAACCTGGTCAAAGACTGCTGACTGCCCCCAGAGGCCTCAGATGCCTGCGGGTGTCGATGTGTGCAGGTGCGACTATGACGGACCTAAGCAGGTCTATGTGAATGTCGAGACCCAGCTTTACGCTGACTCTGCTGAGGCTGAACGGGTGTATGGCATGTACTGCGATGCCAGTGCCGAGAGCGCTGGTGTGGGAGCAAAGTCTTGCACTGCGACCAGGACGTCTTCCACAAGGCCCAACTATGTCTATTTCCTGAAGGGTGATTATTTCGTCAAGGTGTCCTGCCTTGGCGGCACATGCTCGATGGGGATGATAGTTGAACTCGCGAAGAAGGTCGATTCGTCGATCTGATTTTTTCTTTTTTTTTCTTTTTATTATATTCACTTCAAGAAAGGAATAAATTCAAAAGCTCGCGACCACCACAGGTCACAGACCGGTGGCATGCTCGCCCTGCGGGGCTCGGGTCGCTCGCTTTAGCAGCGAGCTTTT
>JAFGJH010000007.1 GCA_016929255.1 Candidatus Woesearchaeota archaeon | reverse complement strand
CAGCGTCCCATCGAGCTTCGCGAGATGGGACCGGGTTCGCGTGTGCACGGAGCGATGCCGTGCCGCGTTACCAGGCTGAGCTAAGAGCCCATGTTATATAAATATAGAACATGAATTGATTTATTTATAAAATTATTTGTAGAGTCACTCTATCTTGACTTTTGTTCCGATGCTCTGGCCAGGCATGCCGGTCTCGAACAGGACACGCAGTGCCCCTTTGTTGCCGTGGGCAGAACGGATCTCTCCCTTAATCTCCTTTCCTGCGGATGATGCCCAAACGACTTTCTTGCCGACAAGCTTCGCTGCCTTGTCTTTGCTGTCTACACCTGCTGTCTGGACTATCATTTGGTTGCCTGACTTGACATGGTTGCTTCCTTTGAAATTGACTATGATTCCTTCCATAAAAACACCATCTTCATGGATTTAGGGCTTGTTTATAAAGTTTTTGGGGGTAGCTGCTCTGTTCCGAGAGCAGGCAGCGCCACCGCTTATGCGTCGGTCAGAAATGAGGAGCGGGAACCGGCTACATCTCTAGTGATGTGCGGAAGGCGTCAGCCTCTTGCGCGGGACCGACAGACATATTGCCGGCAACGCGGTCTAGCAGCGCGGCGCTGCCTGAATATAAGCGAGTCTCCGGACAGCGCTCAACGCAAAACATAGTTCTCTGCTTATAGAAAATCACAACATCTTTATACCATTCTGTATATATACCAAATAATTAAAACAATAAAAACACCAAAACAAAAAGTTTAAATATTAGTATACCATCTGGAATAATTGTCTAACAACCTATATACCAATAGAAATAACGCAAGGCTAAGATCAGCCTTTGCCGTGGTCTTCAGAAACATGCCCTTCCACTCACCCTGGAAGGGTTTTTTACTCTCAAACGCAAAGTTTAAATAACATTATACCCAACGACATATATACCAATTGGTAAACAACTGACAGAGACTGTTAGATGCTGCAGCCGGACTACACAGAAAAGGAGAGCAAGCTCTTTACAGGCAGGACTTCTTATATCAGGCAGGTTGAAGACATAATCTCAAAGAAGAACATTGCAGCAGTCATAGCTCCTTCTGGTCTCGGCAGGACGGCGATGCTCAGGCATCTTGCAGCAAAGCACAGGCATATCTATCTCGACCTGCGCAGGTTCAGCACCACACCCGAAAGCTTCTCAGTCGAGCTGATAGGGACAGTCTGTTTCTTCCACCTTGCGAAGGATGCCTCTGAGTTCGGCGCGTTCCAGGGGATTGAAAAGCTCAAGGAGCTGAAGCTCGGCAGCAGGTGCACAGATATCATCAGCACCGTCGACAACGAGCTGCAGAAGATAAAGCCTGACCAGGAACTCCTCCTCACATCCGCGTTCGGGTTCGCAGAGAAGTTCGCTGCAGAGCATAACAGGAAGGTCACGATAACCCTCAACAGCTTCGACGAGATCCTCAAGCTGAACAACTTCTCGCAGGTCAAGGATATACTTGACCTCTTCTTCACAGCCATATCTAAGAACAAGGACTGCTGTTTCATAATCTCAGCATCATCAGCGCACATGATGAGGAATGCGCTCAAGAGACACGCCCCTGACATCGTCGAGCTGCAGCCGCTCTCGCTGCTGGAGACCAAAGAGCTGTTTGAGAAGGCTGCCGGAAAGTCCGACGAGAGGGTCATCAAGGAGGTCCACTCCATAAGCGCAGGCATGCCTTTCATCGTCAGGAGCATCGCTTCCAGGTTCAGGGAGGAGAGGTCGGCTGACGCGCAGAAGAACATCAAGCTCGTCAGGTACATCCTCACTTCTGATCTCGCGAGCGTCGGATCCGCTCCATACTCATACTGCAGCAGATTGTTTATCGGTTCCCTCAACAGGGCGAGGGGAGAATCACTTCTGAAAGCCATCCTCAAGGCGGTTTCCCAAAACAGGCCTTTGAGGCTGACAGAGATAGCCCGGCTCATCTACAGGTCAGGCCCTGTGACAAAGAGCCTTCTCGAGAGGTTGATTGAGGTTGACCTGCTGGTCAAGACAGGCAACACGTTCGACTTCGCGAATCCTGTGCTCAAGATTTGGTGCAGGCTGATGTTCAGCAATGTCGAATTCAGCGAGACGCCCGACGAGAAGTCGCTGGCAGGCTTGGGAGGTCTGCTATGAGCATGGGTGGCGGCAGGTCAATGGAGGGAAAAGGTCCGGCAGGCCATGGCAGCGACAGCAGGAAGAGGATGTTCCTGTTGATTCTCTTCGCGTTCATTTTCCTGTCGATAAGCTCGACATTCGCAGAGGCTGCTGTGCGCGACAGCATAAGGAACGGATGGAGCCACATGAGGACATATGTGCTGAGCGGGCCGTTCTGGATTAACACTCTGATAATATTCGCAGTGGGCTTCATACTCTACACAATCCTGATTGCCAAGTCGATGGGCGGAGGCGACAATTCGACAAAGATAATGATGTACATAGTGCTGGCGCTGATAGCTATAGTCATAGCGACGAAGTTCGTCGGCGCTAACGGCGCTCCTGAATACATCTGGAACAATGACCAGTTCAGGAACTTCACGCGCTTCCTTATAGGCCCGAGGGAATCATTGGGCGCGTGCTCCGGAAGCCACTCAGGTATCAGGGCATGGCTGGGGTGGGAGCCCAATCCTCCGTGCTGCGGCACTGGAGCCTATTTCACCAGCGCGGGCGGGCAGAGGGTATGCAAGCAGGCGATACTGCGCACGAACCAGAACGGCACAGGTCTTCCTGCGCTGATAATCGGATTCCTGGCGCTATATCTGCTGTTCGGCGCCTACGGCAGCAAGCTCGGCTTCGACAGGATGGGCTCCAGCGGCGGCAAGTGGTTCCCGATAATGCTGTCCCTAATCCTCGCTGCGATGATCGCGAATGACCGCATACCGAAGAACCACATACTGATGATAGCGGGCTGGGTGGCTTTCCTGCTGATAGGCAACGCGCTGAGCAAATCGTTCGCAGGGGATGACAAGAAGAGCAGCAAGAAAGGATTGGGATTCGGCCTCGCTTACGCGCTTGTGCAGCTGGTGCTCAACATGCTCGGGACTTCGCTCTGGGGGACCAGTGTCAATGCAAGTGACTTCGGCTCCTCCACCGTCGTGTGGAACCTGTTGATAGGCATAGGTCTCGGCTACCTGTACAGTTACATGAGCAGCGGCAATGGGATATGGAAAAAGGTCAGTGATGAGTTGAGGAAGAAGAAGGAGAAGGACATCGAGGAGTTGGCCAAAAGAGGCGAGATGCGCAAGGCGCTGCTCAGGACGATTCCGATATTCGGCAAGCACTGGAGCCCTAAGGATGAGGCTGAGGCCTTGAAGAAAAAGGTGAAGGAGATTACAGAGGAGCTGGAGATGATCAACCGCCTGTACAGGGTGTCTCCGGCGCCAAACGCTGCGCAGAGGGCTGAGATTGACAGCAAGGTCGCTCGCCTGCAGGACAAGATTAAGGATGCGCTGAAGAAGAACCTGTGAGGTTATGATGATGGACATTATGATATTAAGAGGTAAAAAAAATGGCTGAACCGGCAACCAGGGGAACCGCCCCGTCGAACATGGACAATGAGCTCAGGAAGATGGCTGAGTTCTTTGCGCAGAGGGTGGAGGCGACTCACCATATAGCTTTGGGCCTTGAGCAGGACTTCGCCAGGAGTCCCGAAGGAAAGGAGGCAGAGTACCTGAAGAGGACTGTGCTGGAGAGGTCCATTGACAATGTCGAGCATTTCATCGAATATATGGTCGCCGGCACGCCGGAAAAGAGGGGAGTGCACCACCTCATATCTTTCCTCGAGAATCCGCCCAAGGACATGGCCAGGGATGAAGAGCTTGTCAAGAGGATGAAGAGGCTTGCTGAGGAGATGGAGAAAGCCAAGCTGCCTGAAACAGATGAGCTCAGGCACTATACTGAGCTCAAGAGACTGATATCGCAGCTTAGAGACACCGCAGACATACATGAGTTCATGGGGAAGTTCAACAATCTCCTGCGTTCTGCCGCAGCATATCCTGGGACCTTCGTGGCCAGGAAGGTGAAGAGCAGGTCAGGCGAGGATATCCCTGCGATAATAAGGATGGAAAATTTCGGGTTCACGACCGTGCTGCTGAAGTTCATGCTATCGAGGCTGTTCAGGCCCGACCAGAGGGATATGGCCCTCAGGGTCATCGGCCGCCAGGACTTTAAGGAGCTCGTCGGCAATATGGCTGCGAAGCTCAAGGAGGGCGAAGACAAGGTCAGGTCGGAAATAAAGAGATGCTTCCCTGACGATATAGAGACTGATCAGATCAATAATCTCCGTGCTTTCACGACCGCTGTCGCTATTGAGCAGAAGAAGAGCATATTCATGAAGCTCATCGCAGAGCTCGGCAATGAGCAGTTTGCCGGCACAATCAGGAAGATGTGCGGCAAGAAGGGAAAGGAGAAGGCCGATCCAGAGATAGTGAAGAAGATAGCCAACCAGATCATCGGCATGGGCAGGGACGACGTAAAGAAAAAGGTTGAGGATGCTGCGAAGGCAGAGCTGTCAGAAGCGGTGGATAAGACGCTGAAGGGAATGGAAGAGTCTGTCGAAAAGGAGCGTAAGAAGTTTTTCGACCTTATATCCAAAAGAGTTGACGAGCTGCAGGAGGCCCACGCCAAGAGCCTGAAGAAGGTTGAGGAGATGGACATCAGGCTGCAGTCTGCGGCGAAGGAGACTGCGCTGCCAGGCGAGATTGCGGCCAGTAATGTTTTTGAGATCAAAAAGGTGGAAGAATCGCTTGATGGCTTCATGCAGAGGGCATTCGACATCATGAGTGTGGTGCGTGCCAGAATTGTGCTGCAGGATTTCGCCGAGAACCGGCTGGACCAGGGAGCTGCCGCCGCAAAGATGAACATCATACTTTCTGCAGGGATAGGTGAGGGGTTCTTCAGGGATGAGGTGGCCACGATGCTGAATGCGCTTAGCAGCCCGCCTGAAGAGTTTGCAAAAGTGGTGTCTCATACCGACAGGATAAATGCTACGCTCAAGGCTCAGCTTCCTGAGATTATTCGCAGGATGAGGGGCCTCTCAGAGAAGACCGTGAAGTTTGCTGACGAGTTCGACGGGATGGGGGATGAGTGGGAATACCAGCTCAAGAGGTCATATGCAGCTTCGATGGAAGAGATGAGACGCCTCAGGAAGATGGGCATTGATGAGGAGAGGTATTCTTACGAAGGCCATGATTTCGGAGAGGGGCATGAGTTTGATTATGATGAACCTAGGGAGGCTGCCTGAAAATATGAAAGGTGACAGCGTAAAAGCAGGGAGTGCATCCACCGCGTATGGCTTCAGGATAGCGACGCTGCTGCTGGTCATGATCATTCTAGCAGCACTCCTCACCCAGACCGTTCTAGCGGCGAACATCGGCGACTCTTTCAGGAGCGCAGGAGGCAGGATAGGGGGATTCTTCGGCAGCTATGCTGAGAGCGAGGGCCCGACCCTGATCGACTTCTTCCTGTTTGCAGTCATATTCTTCGCGCTCTGCTGGGTAGGTTTCAGCGCGGCGTTCAAGGATGCTAAGAATGCCAATGTGGTCCTGAGCGTCGCAGTGGGCCTTGCGTTGTCAATAGCCCTCGTCTACGGCGGGAAATTCACATTGAAGAAGCTGCTGCCTTTCGCAGCAGTCATACTTTTCATGCTGCTGGTGCTCGGGATATACGCAGCTCTGAAGAAGTTCGTGTTCACCAAGGACACCACGCTCAGCAAGATACTTTCATTTGTCATAGCAATAGTGGTCGCAATTGCGCTGCTGTTTGCGTTCTGGAGCTTTGTCTGCTCTGACAACAACTGCGAGAACAACGCCTTCCTGAGAAAGGTGCTCGGTTCCGAGTCCATAATCAACAGGCTTTTCAGCGGGATCAACAGCCTGTTCGAAGATGGTCCTTCCGGGCCGTCAGCGTCAGGCAGTGGCGGCACAGGGCCGAGGCCCGCCGGCACTGTATGCGGCAACGGCGAGAAGGAGAGCGGGGAAGAGTGCGATTTTGTGGGCGGCGACCCCTTCCAGTCGGTCGGCTGCCCCGGCGAATACTATGCCTGCAACAACTGCGCCAGCTGCGAGGAGTTCTCGACGCTGGACAAGATAGGCAGGTGGTCGGGCAATAATTGGGGCAAGCTCATCATATTGTTCATCCTCGTCGCAGCAGGTATCTCTTTCCTTTTTGTGAGGAGGACAAAGAAGTACAAGGACATGAAGGCCCGGCGAAAGAAAAAGAAGGAGCTCAGCGCGCTCAGCAGCCTGCTGAAGAGGATTGATGCGGATGAGAAGGACCTCGCGCAGGACATGGCTCAGCTTATAGAAAACGTCAAGCAGGAGAAGACCCCTTTCGAGATGTCCAGGCACATCATAGACAGCATCACCAAGGACATCAAGCAGACGATCGGCGAGGAGATTGAGCTGATAGAGACAGGCAAGAAGGAAGGTCTGGTCAATGACCTGGAAAAGCTGCACTCCCTGAACAACCACGAGAGGGTTCTGATAACCTCTAAGATAATACCGACGATACAGAGGGAGCTGCACACCATCGGCGACGAGTTTGCCGGCAAGGCTGATCTTCTCGGCAGGATTAACGAGCTTGAGGCGGTCGAGGAGCATCTCGATGATACGACGAAGATACTCAAGTCGTTCCAGAACTTCAACTTCCGCGAGAAGGATGTGATAAACAACATGATCAGGGACCTGGAGGAGAACATAGTCCAGTTCAACAGGTTCAGCGGGCTCTGCGCAGACATGCTCAAGGTCATCGATGACGAGCTCGATAAGATAGACAAGATAGCTGAAGGAAAGATACGCTACGAGGAGGTAGTGGGCCGCATCAGGGAGATAAGGGAGAACGCCATAAGGCTCAACAGCCATTTCGCGCAGAAGGTAAATGAGCTGAGGTACATAGTCAAGAGGATGGAGGATATCAAGCACCATGTCCATGCGCTGCACGATGCGGAGATACAGAACATCAGGGAGTTCCTCAGGAAGGCAGAGGAGGTATTCGCCCAGGCCGAGCAGGCGACAAGCCTGCACAGCTACGACACCGCGATGTATCTCGCGACGCATGTCGCAGAGAACGCGAAGTTCCTGAACCATACCGAACTGGGCCCTGAGAAGAAGGCGGAGCTCGAAGGGATGACAGCCCGCGCCAAGCAGATAATCAAGGACTGCATACCTAAGGTGTTCAGCTCATTCGTGCCGAAGATTGAGAAGGAGCTTATCAGGGGCAGGTTTGATGAGGTGAAGAGCACCATCGACCAGATAGGCAAGATTGAGTTTTTGGACAAGGAGTTTGAGGCAGAGCTTGAGCTCCCGCCGATAAAGGAGTATCAGGAGAAGATGAAGCTGCTGAGGGACATCTGCGAAAGGATGGAAACGGGAAGCATCATCCTTGATGAGGCAAGACAGATGATAAGGGCTCTCATAAATCCCTGAATGGACACCAAAACACAGAAAAACAAAAAAATCCGAAGGATACACAAGATGGCTGACAGACCCGATCCGGAAGAAGTGAAGAGGAAAGCAGGGGAATACATGGAGGCAGTCACGAAGATAGTCAATGATGCCAACAGGCTGGGCATGTCCAAGCTGCTGGAGTTCATGAACACCAGGTATGTTGAAGTGAAGAACATAGGAAGGATGATAGACATCCACATCCTGCTGGAACAGGCAGCTGAGAAGCAGGCGAAAGGCAAGCTGAAGGACGCGGAGAAGGGCGTTAAGAAAGCCCTCGACATGATGAAGGACCTGCCCGCAGATGATGCATTGGTCCTGGCTCTCAGGGACAGGATAGCTGATATCGCGAAGAAGAGCGGAGTTGTCGTGGAGAAGAATGCTGCTCCACCCACAGCCGCCGCGGCAGCCACAGGTGACGTCCCGAAGAAAAAAATTGAAGCGAGGGGAACGGATGATGCGGCCCGGGAGATCAGCAACATGGTCGCTGACGCGCACAGGCTCATCAAAGAGGGCAAGACCAGGGAAGCTGCGGACGCGCTCGGAAAGGCAAGGTCACTCGCAGCCAGATTCAACATGCAGGAGCTGAAAGAGAAGATAGAGCATGAAGCAGAGGGTATGACTGAGAAAGAGGATGCTGTAGCGAGGCTGAAGGCTCTCGATGCGCTTTTTGAGGAGAACATGTTCCTCTCGCCTGAAAAGGCGAAGAAAGATGCGCTGGAGCTGGTCACAGTCCCGCTGAATGATGCTGGTTCGATGAAGTACGTTGAAGAGAGGATATACAAGAAGTCGCATGATGAGATTGACAGGGTAAAGGAAGCGCTGGCTGATGCGATATCCCATGCAGAGTATCCTGAAGAGGTGAAGGACAGGATAGGCAAGAGGATAGGTGAGGTGAAGGAAGCGCTGACAGAGATGGGCGAGTCTCTTCCGGGGAGGATGGGCAGGACCAGGCAGGTACTGTTCGGCGGAGCGATGCCCGACGTGACATCAGAGGAAGAGAAGAGAGCGTATTTCATATCCAAGCTTGACATGCTGCTTTCAAAGATAAAGGAGGATGTCCTTAAGTGAAACTGAAGATACAAGGAGCTGAAGCAAGATGAACCTGAGAAAGAGCGGAGTTTTCGGTGGATACGGCATGGTCTTTGTCGTGATTGCTGTAATCATGTTCGCCACAGGCAGGACATTCGCGGGGATAATCACTATTCTCATCGGTTTTTGCGGAGGTTTCGGCTTCCTAGCGTTCAGGGAGAAGTTCAAGGCTCTTGACGGCTGGATGGAAGGCGGAGCTGGTAAGGCGCCGTTGTCGATGGATGCGTTCAGGGGCCGGTTCGACGCGCTTAAGGGAAGGAAGGCAGAGGAAGCCGCGAAGGAAGAGCTTGGCAGGGAGTCGAGGCTCCAGGCGATAGTGGCAAGGCTTGTCGCAGCAAAAGACAGGATGCTCGGCACCATCACGCGTGAGAAGCTCGAGACAGTCGGCCAGAAAAGGGAAGTGCTGGACAAGGAGAGGCCTGAAGCAGAGAAGAGCCTTGAGGTCCTTGCTATAGAGAAGGCTGCGATGATGAAGATACATTCGAGGAGCGTTCAGGATCTGAAGGCAAAGCGCGTCCAGCTCAAGGCAATCCTCGACGAGATGAAGAAGAGGACTCCGAAGCTTAAAAAGCAGGCGGACAGTCTTGAGAAAGACATCGCAGCATATTCTGATATGCTCAGGGATGAGAAGGCAGAGCCCGGCAATGTCGAGAGGATGAGGAAGAAGATAGACAGGCTGAGAAAGCTTGAAGAGGCTCTCATGAGCGACAAAGGGGCCAAAGTCAGGGAGGCTATACTCTCTTTCAGCGAGGCGGAGAAGCAGGACAAGTACCTGACAGAGCTGTTGGCTGACGTGGAGAGGATACGTGTTCACCTTGAGGATGATTTCTCTGAGAAACACAGGGGTGATGACTATGCGCATCTGCAGAGGGTCATCGATGACATAAGGGGCTCTGTAGATAAGCTGAAGCCGATCCCCGGAGAGCACAGGGATGCTGCCGCACGGTTCCTGCAGAGGATCCACGAGTTCAGCGACAGCGTTGTCGGGCTGAAGAACTCGGAGCTTGCGACGATGCGTCGTGATCATACTGCCGCTGCTGAACATGCAGAGGCGTTGCGCATCCAGTCAGAGAGGCGTGCGAACCAGCTGGACGAGCTGCTGAGGAAGACTGAAGGGGAAAGGGCGCGCTGGAAAAGCGAAGCCGAACAGCTCTCTTCACAGCTGCAGGACGTGAAGCAGCTCGTGGCGAGATGGAAATCAGACCTTGAGACAGCCAGGGAGGTGGCGAAGAAGAACCCGGCTCTTGAGTCAGCCATCTCCGATGCCCTGAGCAAGAACCTCCACGAGCAGTCAGGCTTGCTTACTGTTCTCATCGCCGCGGTGAATGCCAAAGATGAGTTCGCTGCAGCAGTCAAGAGAGAGCTTGAGGAGACAAGGAGCAAGGCAGATGCGCTGGAGCAGCAGAGCAGGCAGCTCGAAGCGCAGAACGAGAACAATCAAAGGGCAGTCGAGACAGCGCAGGAAGAGGTCAGATCGCTGATTGAACGGGTTAAGGAGCTGAAGGAGCGAACAGCACAGGCAGTGAAGGAGGCGCAGGAGACTGCCGAAGAGAGCGTGCAGAAGGAGAAGAAGACTGAGATAGAAATGATTACTGAGAAGCTCAGGGAAGCGGAAGCGCAGCTTTCTGAAGCGCAGTCAGAGGCGAGAAGGCTTAAAGATGACACAATCACGCTGAAAGAGAAGAAAGAATCTGTTGATGTCAGGCATGAGGAACTTGAAAAGCGCGTGGCCCTGCTTGAGACAGAGTTGAGAGATGCGCAGGCCGAAGCAGATAGGTGGAAAGGTGACGCTGAGAGTCTGAAGAGAGAAAATGAGGAGCAGAAAAGCGCTTCCGAGGAAAGGATAAGGACGCTTGAAAAGAGCGAACGGGATCTTCAGAAGGAGGCTGGTGATAAAGAGATGGAGATAATCCGCCTGTCCACAGACCTTACTGCTGTGGAAAGCAAGGCAGATTTCTTCTTCAGGAAGGCTGATGAGGCCTGGAGCAAGATAGGCTCTTTTGAGGATAAGGCTCTGGGGTTCAGGCAGGCGAATGAGGAGCTCCAAAGACTGCTTGAAGAGGAACGGCAGAAGAGCGCCAGAATCTCCGAAGAGCGCGACCTGAAGGCAAGGAATCTCATGGAGCAGAGACTGAAGGTCATGCAGCTCGAGAAGCTGCGCAGGGCAGAGGCTGAGACAGCCAGAAATACGGTGGAGCGTCTGAAAGAGGAGCGCAAGAGGACAGGCCTTCGACAGAAGGAGTTGACTCAGGAGCTCAAGGGGCTGAAGTCTCAGCTGAAGGATCTTATGTCCTTGGCCGCAGATGATGCGACAAATAAGGAGATTGAAAGGCTCAAAGGAATGATTGCGGCGCAGGAAGCTGCGCTGGGAGCATTATCTGAAAGCAACAGGCAGAACGAGAACTTGCTGCGGGATGCGGCAAGCCGCGCAGAGGATTCTGAGAAGGATGTCCAAAGGCTTTTGGAAGAGATTGATAAGATTGAGGAGAGGCACAAGGTTGTGCTCGCGGAGATGAAAGAAGAGTCTGAAAGATACAGGAATGAAGCTGAAAAAAATGCAGATGAAATTGACAGTTTAAGAGGGCGGATATCTGAACACATGCGTAAGGGCGAAGGCGTCAAGGCTGAGCTGAAGAAGGTAAAGTCCCAGCTGGACAGCAAGGAAGAGGACATGATGAGGGCTCTTGCGGATAAGGATGTCGCCACTGCGGCAAGAGTCGACAAGGAGCGGATGGAGCTTCTTGATTGGGAGAAAGAGCTTCTTGATGCAGGCGCTGAAACTGATGAAGAGATGCTGAAACTGACGAGGAAGATATATGAGTCCACGCAGAGGCTGTTCCACGTGCTTGAGAGTTTCAGGTCTGTCGCCGAAGCAGAGAGCAGGGGTCTTGGGCAGGCAATCAGCGAAATGACCGGCCAGCTTGAGCTCGCGGAAAGGGAGAGGCAGAGGCTGGAAGCGAGCGTTGTGCCCGGACTCAGGCAGAGAATAGAAGAAATTGAGAGCCAGCCCCGCATAACCCCTGAAGTGAGGGCAGTCATGAATTCGGCAGAAGATGATCTCAGGAAGGCGCAGGAAGCTGTCCAGATACAGATGGCTCTCACAAGGGACGCAAGAGGGGATCTTGCAAAGGAGAAAGAAAGGAGCCGGCAGCTGGAGGAAGAATTGAGGCGGCTCAGCTCGCGCGTCGCAGAGGAGAAGACCATTGAGGAGATTGAGAAAGATAGGTTCAGGATTGAGCGGCAGGCATGGTTCGACAGTGTTGTCCGCCCCGCAAGGAACAAGCTCAACGAGGCGAAGATGAGCGCTGCTGAGTACCCGGATGAAGCATTGAACCTGGTCAATGAGGGTCTGGTAATCGCGAGAAAGTCGAGCGAGGATTTCAAGAATGATTTCACGACAGAGGAAGGCCAGGCAATTCAGGCCCTGATAGGTGACCTGATGGGATTGGAGAGGAATATAAGACAAGGCAGGATTGACAGGGATATCGCATCCAGGAAGGAAGTGACGCAGCAGACGATGGTTCCAAAGCCCGTAAGGATTGGCGTTCTTGCCCCATTCACGGTCGGCGAATACCAGGCAGAAATCAAGCAGTATGATTCCTCCGGCAGCCAGGGCAAAGTGGTCCGGTGGGTCGCGCTGGACTACACCAAGGGCAGCATACTGCTCGGCAGGACGCAGACACATGATGCCTCGAAGAGGGACCTGAACAAGGAGCTGTGCGATGTGGTGATAACCGGCGCGCGCGAGGACATCGTCCAGATAAGCAGGAAGCAACTGGACATCATAAGGGTAGATGATGTTTACATCCTCCACTATCACGGGCATTTTGCTGTTGATGTCGCTGAGAAGAACGGGAACGTCCGCAAGATGAAGCCGGGAGCCAAGCTGAAGCTTGAGGATGGCATGAAGTTCTTCCTCGACCCTGAGAGCAGTTTCGGTTTCGCTTTCAGCACGCTTCCGACAGTGAATGTCGAAAGGGGGCAGTCGCCGACCTGGTTCAGGACAGTGGTTGATTTCTCAGTCAGGCCCCGCGGGCCGGAGATGCTGGGCTATCTAACTCTCCCTTCGCACGCGAAATGCGCAGAGGAGCTGAAAGGCCAGACCGCAAGGCCCAGCGCCACAAGGATGATAATGCTCAACAAAGCTGTAAATATAGGTAAGAGCATGGAGAATGAGATAGCTATAGATGCGCAGGAAGATATGGAAAGGGTTGTCCATGAGGGTGGAAAGCTTCACGTGAGGAAGACCAGCTCTATGATATCCCAAATCCATGCGCAGATAAAGAAGGAGGCAGAGGATTATATCATCTACAACAGCAGCAGGGAGTGGGGCATTTTTGTCAATTATCTGCCGGTGGATGGAAAGCAAAAGCTGAACAGGGGGGATGTGATACACATCGGAGAGAATGAACCGGTTTTCTTCGTGTTTGGCATGAAGGAGTTCCAGCCGTCGGAGATAAAGATATGGGATAAGTACAGCGTCCTGTTCGACAATGAGAACTTCAACTGCCCTGCAACATCATACTTCATCGGCACTTTATCGTGCAACAGCCCCGGAGCGGCAGTCAGTGTAAAGGACATCAGGGGGAATGTGAAGAAGCTCAAGGACCGGCGGCTCCTTTTGAACAGGCATTTGATAAGGTTCGGGAAGGACAGCGGGAATGAAGTTGTCCTCAAGCTGGACCCGGACCTTAGCGACACGCAGGGGAAGAGGCTTGCAGAGCTGATTGGCGATGAGCACTTCATGGTCAGGAGGGAGTTCGGCCACATATATCTGTTCAAGTCGCTGAACAGGTGGGGAAGTATCATCCTGGTCAGCGGCGGTAAGAAGATGAAGGCAGAGATAGGTAATGTGTGCCTTTTCCAGTCCGGTGATGTGATCCAGATGTTTGACAACGCCGAGACATTTGTCACTGTGAAGCTGGAGCAGGTGGAATGGAAGGAGGATGACTGCTGGCAGCAGGCAGAGATAAGGCTCAAGAAACCGGGCCTGCTGAATAAGATAATGGGTTGAAGGCAAGATGAGGCAGTTTCGCATTTAAAAATAGTATATAAAGAAAAAGAAAACAAATATAAAGAAATAAAGATGGTTGAAAAGGCAGAAAAGAGGAGTTTCATGAACAAGAGACAGTTTTTGGCGCTTTTTGTACTAGTTGCACTTTTGTCTGTCATGATTAGCGGCTGCTCTGGCATGAGCCGCATCGATTCCTTCTTCGCTAACGGGGAGTACATGCAGCACTCTAAGATGATAGATTTCGGCCTGTTCTTCACCATATTCTTTGCGATGTGCTACCTGGGATTCACTGTCGCTTTCGGCAAGGGTTTCGGCAAGCCTGCCGAGGCCAAAGGTGCCATCGTAGGGCTTTCGCTTGCTCTCGCGCTTGCGTTGGCTTTCGCGATAGTGACGCAGACGCAGTTCTCCATCATGACCATATTCCCTCTTGCGAAGGCGTTGTTCTTCCTGATAATATTCTTCATACTCTATGGTCTCATCCACATGAGCAAGGTGTTCGGCGAGCACTGGGGCGGCAAGCTCGCTGCTGCGATACTTGCATTGATGCTCACTTACATACTGCTTAGCATATTTACTCACATGGTCTGCCAGATGGGCAACAACATGAATGACCCTGCCTGCGAGTCGGACTTCTTCAACTGGATTTTCACAGTGACTGAAGGCTGGTTCGACTGGAGCGGCGGCGGAGGGGGTGGAAGTGCTGGAGGCGGCGGAGGCGGCGGCGCCATCGGACCTGGAGGAGGGGGTTCGGTCCCTGGCGGAGGCGGAGAGCCTGTGCCGACAGGTCCTATGGAAGGGGGCTGCAGGCTTGACCTGCTGTTTGAGAAGGCCTCTGCTCAGGTGAATGCCCAGGCTGTCCAGGCTTTTGGAGAGAGGGCAAAGGCGCTCGGCGCTAAATTCATCTACGCAAACGGTTTTGCCAGCAAGGAAGGCGGTGAGAAATACAATCTTGGCCTGTCTCTGAGGCGGGCGGTTTCAACGATGGGCCCTGCAGGCATAACAACAATCCCTATAGCTCATGGAGCTACAAGCTTATTTGACAGCACGTCTTATCCTGCAAACAGGCGGGTAGTGCTTTCCACAGAAGCGATATCACATTTTGTTCCTGCTCCAAGCCCGGGGAGCATGGTCGGCTGCGAGCTTCCGGAAGCTGTTGCGGCAGATGCGACCAATGCAACTGCCGGAGCTGCCAATGCGACTAATGCAACAGCCCAGCCAGGGGAAGAGGAAGGCTGGAACAAGAACTGGCTCTGGCTGCTCCTGCTTATACCTTTGCTGATAATCTGGCGCGCTGTCAAGAAGCAGACAGGCATAAAGCGGGAGGCAGTGATCGCGATGAAGGACCATTTCCTCGCCCAGATGCGCAAGATATCTTCAGGCAAGGAGATTGCCTGGCATAATATCATAATCGCTGACCCTACTGTCATGGGCGACAAGGAGGTCGAGGACAAGTCGCAGGAGATAATCGAGATGCTCAACAAGGAGCTGCTGGACAAGGGCTGGGTCGAGATAAAGGATCTCGCGTTCAGGTACGCGAATGACCTTGATCAGATCAGGAGGGAAGCTCACGCATTCAACAGCGGGAAGATTGTTGATGAGCACCGTGATGACAAGCACATGGAGATGATAGTCAGGATACTTCACGAGTTCAGGAGGCGCCACGCCCAGAACAACACAAGGGTGCTGAGGCAGATCCTGAAACAGTGGGACAAGCTGATGTTCTACTCCAGGCTGAAGGAGGTCGTGAAGGATGTTGTCCACGCTAACAAACTCACCAAGGAGTATCATGTGTTCTTCAACCTGCAGGTAAGGCTGAAGAAGGCTGTGGAGGAATTCTCTGCGAACGAGGAGAAGATTCTTGTCAAGCTCAGGAAGACGCATTACTCGACATGGTTCGGCAAGCGTTTCTGGGGCACCAGGCATATAGTCAAGAAGAGCGGGTTCCCGTGGCTGACTACCAAAAAAGAGGTTGAGGGCAGGCTTGAGCAGAGCATAGAGACGCCTCCGACCACCTTCGGGCTCATCGAGGTCACGCAGACAGTGCGGAACCTGTGCCAGGAGCTTCTTGCCAAGATAGCTGAAGTGATGGATGAGGAGCAGAACGTCACCCATGACGCAGGCAGCAGGCGCAGCCTGAGCAATGTAGACGAGACAGGGAAGTATGATGAGGAGAAGAGGGTAATCAAGAGGCTTGAGCGGGCCATCGAGCTGCAGAAGAGGATGCTGTCAGAGGACTGGGAGCCGGTCATCGACAATATCGACCCGAGGAACGGCAGCATGAAAGGCCATATACGCTACACGAGGGTGAGGACTTAAGATGCCTGAAACAAAAGAGAATGAAGGGGGCAGCAAGGTGCGGCAAGGTTCTTTAGGAGGCATTGTCATGGGATACTCAGGCGACAGGTTGACGCGCCCGATATTTCCCGCAAATGTTTTCCTGCTGGTTCACATCACCGGAAAGGACGGCAAGACTGAGCTTTACTACCCCGCCCCTGATGATAAGCTCGGAAAGCTGAGGAAGAAGCATGATATCAGGGGCATAGGCGCACTGGAGGAGAAGCATCCCGCAGTCTATCCGCACATCAACAGGGCTGTCGAGAGCTTCAGGCCATTCAGGATCGACGAGGGGAACGGGCTCGGCAGGTTCAAGTTCAAGGACATCCCCGCCGGCAGCTGGGGTTATGTCGCTGCGGCGTATGTCGAGGATGAGGTTTACATGCATACTGACAGGATGGGCGATAACGGCATGGGAAAGAATGAGGCCATCTATGGAAAAGATATCATTGCCCAGGATGGGAATGCGCTTGAAAATGTGGTTATACCTGTCAAGGATGTCTGGCTTGAGAAGGTCAAGCCAGCCAAAAAGGTCAAAGTCAATGAGACTGACAAGGACATGGACCAGCCTTCCCATCTGAGGAAGATGCTTGTCAAGGATATATAGATGAAAGGAAGCGGGATCATAGAGTGGGAATGATATGGCAGACGCAAACGAAATCGCGGAACTGAGAAGGAGGGGAGTGAGGCTCCCGCCGGTAGACCTGAGAAGGTTCATGTATCAGGTCAGGAACCAGAACCCGTTCGGCGCCTGCACAAGCTTCGCGGCCGCTGCCATATATGAGTATTATCTTTTCAGGCGTGACGGCAAGCACAGCAAGGATCACATCAGCTCGCCGAGCTTCCTCTGGCACGAGTTCAGGGGCACTGTCTGCAACATACCAGGACACCAGAACCCCGACGGTAGCTTAAGAAAAGACAGGGATGAAGGAGGAAACTACCCTGATTATCTTGACGTGTTCATCAGGAAAGGCTGCTGCCGTGAGAAGCTGAACGAGTTTGACTACAGCGAGATCAAGTATCCTGGATTTGACATACCGGGCGACAGGTTTGCGTCTCATTATTACAACAGGAACACCATGAAACCCAGCATCAAGGCGTACAAGGATGCGGTCAGCAGGAAGATATTCAGGAATTATGACGAGCTTCCTGACAGCCCCGACACCTGGCTTGCTGAGCTTTACAACGGCAATGTGCTTTATGTGAGGATTGATAAGTACTGCGCCGGCTTCTTTGAGAGGGGCGGTGACTCACTCCTTGACAGCTCTCCTGAAGGTGATGTCGGCGGCCATGCTATGGTGATTGTAGGATACCTTCCTGACAAGGACGGGAAAGAGGTATTCATCGTCAGGAACAGCTGGGGTGAAGGATGGAAAGACCATGGCCACTGCTATTATTCTTTTGATGCGCTGTCTGCCAGCCTGAAAGGTCCTGTCATCAGGTTTGTCCCTGATTTTACTCCCAAGCCATTGCCGGGGATGCCAAAGATGCCTTTGTCTCCACCGATGCCTACACCAGGGCATGCTCCAACACCTGCAACACCTCCTGGTACGGCACCGACACATCCTCCAGGTCCAGCTCCTGCGCCGCAGCCCGCTCCTAAGCCCGCTCAGCCGACAATCCCTCCTCCAGCCCCTATGACAAGTCCTGCTCCGCATCACGGCGAGTTCCTCTACCAGTGGTGGCTGTTTGATGATGAGGCGCAGTTCGACCTTGCGAAGGGACGCGGCCTGAGCCCGCACACACTGAAGCACAGGCATAACTTCGGAAAGAAGCTGAACGGCCCTGGCGTGGATGACGATGACAATTTCGGTATCAGGACAATAGCCAACACCCCTTTCGTCAACGTCGAGCAGCTGATCTCAGACCCGCACAACAGGGGCAGGATAGTCGCTCTCGGCGCATGCAGGCTTGTGGAGCTGCCTCCGTCGCAGAGGCACATAGCATCTGCATCTGATGGATTTTGGAAATGGACGGGCAGGAAGATGCCGGGTGGTGCGCCTCCTGTCACTCCGACACCCGCACCAAATCAGACACTAGGTCAGACACCAGCTCCAACACCGACATCAGCACCCGTCTCTCCTCCACCTGCTGAAAAAGGGGAAGTCCTTGTCCTTCCGAAGGACCCCAAGATTCCCCACCCTCCGAAATACGGGTCCAATTTGAAGTTCCCGACGATATATGCGGGGGATGATTCTGAAAAGCTTGGCAGCCTGGTCTTTGACATCGACAACTCGACGAACGTCAGCAAGAGGCTTGCATGGAGGGTCCAGATTGTCAAGGTGAAAGGGGATGACGAATACGAGCAGATAACCCCTCAGGAATGGGAGACCAAAGTTGAACCCAAGTACGGCACCAAAAAAGAGAAGACAATAGTGCTGGAGGATCCTGATACTGTATATCCTCCGAAGGGAAGGATGATCAGCAAGGGTGCGAACTGGACAGTCACTGTGTCTTTTGAGGTCCCTGAGGATGAGGCTGGCGGGGAATATTATCTCTACTGTGAAGCTTTTGATATGGATACCAGCAAGAGATTGGATGATAACCTGATAGAATTCAAGGTCGAGCCGAAGAAGGCTTGATGCTCATATGGCTTTGTTCAACACCGCAAACATAGCGTACACCATAGTCGTGGTGATCCTTCTAGGCATGACCGTCTGGTTCTTCCTTGTCTGGCGGAAGAAGGTGCGTTCTGAGAAGCAGCTGAAGGAGTCTGAGCAGGAGCTGAGCAAGGACGAAGCGAAGTACAAGGAGCTTATTGCAAGGAAGATGCGCCTGATGCATGAGTTCAGCGGCGGTCTCGGCAGGATCATGGAGATATTTGACAGGAAGGGTGTCAAGGAAGCGCAGGAAGAGTGCGCTGTCAACAAGGTGAGGCTGAAGGACGTCAAAGATGCTCTGTCAGAGCAGCTCCATCTTCTTAGGGAGATGACAAGCATCGACAAGCGCGACCTGGAATATCTCAAACATATGGAGGTGGACATCGCAGGCGAAAAGGAGAAGCTGCACGTCACTGAGTTCATCGACAAGATTGAGCATATCTGGGGCAGGTTTGATGACAGCGCTGCTAGGAAGCAGATATATGACAGGATAATGGAGGAGAAGGATCCTATCAAGCAGGCTGTGAAGCTTGTCGCATTCAACCTCATCCACGTGTATTTCTTTTTCCACGAGCTCACAGGGAAGATAAAAGGTGTCAAGGCATCCAAGGGCCAGAGGAAGAAAGAAGGCCAGGAAGGGATACTCGATGCTATCGAGAAGAGGTTCAAGGAGATAAATGCAGGCAGGTTCAGGAAAGGCCAGAATTTCGCATCGACAGTGAAGGCGATAAGGGAAGAGCACCTTCCGGCCTTCCACAGCATGGTCGAGGACGAGCTTTACACTTTCAAGCTGACTGTCAGGCATACAGAGACCATAAGGTATCATCTTGCGCAGTTGACGCATGCCGAAGCGAAGAGGAATATCGCAAGAGGGCCGTTCCTTGCCGTGGAAGGTCATCCGGTTGGTGTAGTTATGAGGATTGAGCCGAGGGAGACAAAGAATTTCGGTCAGGGTGATGATGCCGGAAAGAAGATACCGCTCGGCAACCTTCCTGAGGATGGTTTTCCCATCGGGTCGAAGGAGGATAAGTGCATCATCATGCTCGGAAAAGGGATGCCTGGTGTTCATGCTCTCCTGACCAAAGAAAAGACCAAAGAAAAGGAAAAATGGTATTTGACCCCTTACAAGGACACTCCCGGCGTCTTCATAATCAGGCCTTCGCACGGCCTCATTGTCGTGTGCCTGGACACTGAAGACAAGAAGAGGATGAAGGCCTTGCTTGACAAGAGCGCAGAAGGCTATGACAGCAGGTATGATGATCTCAAGAAAGAGGTTACTCCGAAGCAGAATAAGGAGAGTGACATATACAAGGGCAAGACAGTCCAGCTGAATGAGGGCGACAGGATAGTGCTCGCCTTTGGCTATGAATTTGTATTTTCATCAAGATAGTGTTGTAAAACTAGCAAAACCTTTAAATACCCATAAGACAATCATTTTCGCACCAAAAGAGGGCTTGTGCCTTCTTAATATTATGCTTGATTAATGACAAGAGGTGTTATGTATGGAAGAGGCGAAGTTCAATGAGCTCAAGAAAGAGGTTGCAGAAGGCTTGAGAAAGCTGCATCTGGGTGGTTTGAAGGGAGAGGTCCTTCATGAGCACCTTCGCGCAGCTGCTACAAGCTTCCACATCAGGCGGATCGAGAAATACGAGATGCGTGCTGATAAGATAATAGATCAGCTTGAGGAGCACATCAGGCAGCATCTTGTGAGCAAGGCGGAGCTTGATGAGAAAAATGCAGTCCATCTGATAGTGCGTGATTATGTTTACATCTATCTTACGGTCCACAGCATCCTTCTTTATGAGAAGCGCGACCTTAATGAGATTGGTGTCCTCGCTAATGAGTTCAGGAAGATGTGCAAGAAGAGGGCGCTGCCTGAGGATGTGGCCAAGCAGGTCTATGAAATCATGAAAAAGGGTGCTGATGAATGGAAGGCAGAGTTCGAGGACTTCAGGAAGATACTGAATTCAGTCTTGGCAAAGGCTGAAGGCCGCGCAGGCTGGACACTGACTGCGTTCGAGAAGATGCACACTGAAGGTTATTTTGTCAGATATCAGGAGAGGAAGCGCTTCCGTGACGCTCTCAGGAACGCATCAAAGGCAGAAGCTGATGTGAACAAGCTCAGGAAAGTCAAGACCAAGGATGATCTTACGAAGCTGTTCACGAGCTGGTATGACCAGGAAAGGAACATCACCAATGATTACAGGGTTGTCGCCAAGCTTATATTCAACACCTGGGACCATATCACCCAGCAGATGGCCAAGCTGCTGGAAACAACTATCAAGGCGACCAAGATACATGAGCTGCCTGCACGCGACCAGGAGCAGATGGTCGAGCTGCACAACCTCATTGTGGGCGGGCTTGAGAAGAAGTTCCTGCACGCGTTGAGGATCGATGACAAGCAGCTTGAGGCAATCTACTCGGATGTTGTCTCGCAGGTGGAAGAGGTAAGGAAGGCTGCCTGATTGGCCAGCCAAAATCGTTTATTTTGCTGATTAGAATGATTGAAGAGGTGATTTTATCATGATGGAAGCCAAGGACATAATAAGCTTCATCGTAGGTATTCTGCTTTTTGCGTTAGGCCTTCTTCCGCTGCTCTCAAAGTTAGGGATAGGTCCTTCGTGGTTCAATGTCTGGAGTTTCCTGCCGGTCACGATAATATCGTGGATAGTGGCTGTGGGCGCGCTTTATCTCGTCATAGATTCTGTGATTGAGATAACAAACTCCAGCGCAATAGGGTTCGTGTCGATAATAATAGCGTTTGTGTGCCTGTTGATAGGCGTGCTGCCTATCCTGGCGAACTTTGGCATCGGACCCTCGTTCTTTGCGTTGGGGTTCCTGGGGCCTGTAAGCAGGTATCTTTTCGACCTTGTCTTTATCATTGAAGGGGTCTTCCTGATGATTGCGATGATAGCTATGGAGATGTGAGGTTCACATCCCAATTTTTCTTTTTTGATCTGGTGGTATCATGCCTGTACTGAGAAACCCTTTCAGGATCCACAGCGGGTGGGTGTGCTGGAGCCACGGGCTTCGCGTGCTTATCCTGCGCAATTCTCAGCGTTTCTGGGTCGCGTATAAGGAGCTTCTTGAGCTGAACGGCAAGAAGGAGAGCGACATAAATGAGCTTAAGGATGTCATGGAAAGGATGAGATTGACCCCTAATGAGAAAAGGAAACTCACAGATAAGGCCCGCGACAAGATGCTGGCAGGGGTGATAAATGACTTTGATGATGCGCTCTCCGAGCTGAATGAGATGTTCGGCAGCCTTAGGGATATAATATATGCTGATGAGACATTGCTGTTCAGGACAGTGGTTGAGCTTGGGAAGGTGTACCATAAGTTCAGCAGGGTCGACCACATCCCGGACCACATGCGCGAGGGGGTGCTCAACAGTATATATTCGCTGATGGGCCACATGAGGGATTTCCAGCAGCACATGTGGATTGTGTCAAAGGCGCACGCCAGGGACTTCATAAAGGTTTCAGAGATGACTTTCCTGAGTTCTAGGGGTGAGCGGCGGAGGATCCGTATACAGACCATAGAGCTTGACCACATGCGGAACAGGATAGAGCCTTTGAGGGAGTGGGTCGACAGGCTGGGCAAAGTCAGGACGCATGAGGATATACACGCGCTGCATGAGAAGATAACAGAGCTTCTTGAGCTTTATCATAAGGAAGTCAAGCACATGAAGCACATAATCCATGAGGCGCACGTGCTTACACGGAGGACTGAAAAGCTGTTCAAGGGCATCGAGCATGAGGCGCATTCCCTCGGCGCTGAAGCTGTAGTCAAGAGGTTGCGGGCTTATTCTCTTAAGTTTCACAGGATCCACGATAAGCTGGAGAAGCAGGCAAGAAGGGAGTATTTTGATGTTGCCCATATCGTCGACAGCCTTCCGAAGCCAGGCAAAGTGGTTCAGGGGAAGAAAGCCAAGGTCGTAAGCCTTGGAGAATGCAGGAAGAAGCAAGAAGAGGCAGCGCACAGGGAAGAAGTGAAGAAAGCAGCATAGTCTGATGATTTTTTGTTTCATGCAAACGCCTCAGGCGTTGGGTGTCCTGAAGATTTATTGGGCACATCAATAAATTTTTATGACAACTATGCACTGTTTTTCTCGTCGGAAAAATCCCGATTAGCACCCGGTCCGGTCTGTAATCCGCGTTTTTTATGAGAATCATTGTTGGCAAAGCCGCCGCTTCTGCGTCGGTCTGTATGATGGGCGGAAACAGGCCTGAAAGGAAAAGATATTTGGGGGAGACCAGCTTATTTGCTACACAATCGCCTGATTGCCGACAAATCACCTCCTGCAGCGCGTTACTGCTACAGTGGCTGAAAAAATACCATGAAAACATTTATATATGCTGATTATTTAGTGTTTTGTGTTGAAAAAGAGGTGACTGGATGAAGATTGTCCTTAAGGAAAAACCGAAGAATCCTATAATAATCGAGGGTTTTCCGGGCTTCGGCCTTGTCGGGACTATTTCTACTGAGTATCTCATCAATGAGCTGAACGCAAGGCCTATCGGAGCTATCCATGCGGAGGATCTGCCGCCCATGGTTGCCCTGCATGAGAACAGGCTGGTGCAGCCGATCGGGATATACTATGACAGCAAGAACAATCTTGTGATAATCCACGTGATGACCAATGTGAAAGGTGTCGAATGGGAGATAGGCGACCTGGTGCTTGAGCTTGCAAAGCAGCTTGGTGCCAAAGAGGTTGTGGCCATCGAGGGCGTCGGCACGCCTCTTCCGAGCGAGAACATCGAGGCATATTACTATTCCAACAGTGATGCAGGCAAGAAGAAGTTTGAGGCTGCGAAGATATCTCCCTTGAAGGAAGGCATAATCCTCGGGGTGACTGCCACAGTCATACTCCAGGGTGATGACAGGCCGGTCTCTTCTATATTTGTCGAGACGCACAGCAGCCTTCCTGACAGTAAGGCGGCGGCCAAGGCAATTGAGGTTCTTGATAAGTACCTCAGCCTCAAGATAGAGTACAAGCCCCTGCTCAAGCAGGCTGAGAAGTTCGAGGAGAAGGTCCGCGGCCTCATGGAGAAGGGCGCTGTGGCCACAGAAGAGCAGAAAAAGAAGACCCTGAGCTATGTGGGATGATTGCTTTTAAAGGTCATTAATTTTATAAAGGATTCTTTATTTTGCCATTGCATGTCAAAGGTCACCAGCTTCAATGTTATTGCTGTCATACTGATAGTCCTTGGCATTGTATTCCTTCTGGAAAACTTCGATATAATAAGTGGCGCCTGGCTTCTCTGGCCTATACTTCCCCTTATTATGGGTATTGGGTTCTGTATGCTTTTCTTCAAGACACGGAAGGATCTGGTGCTGCTGGGTATGGGTATCTTCACAGGCCTGAACAGCCTTTTTTTCTTTTACCTGAACTTCACGCGCTGGTCATTGCTGGCATACCTGTGGCCCGTTTTCATAGTGATAATAGGCATCACTTTCCTTGTGTGTTTCATCCTGTCCAGAAAACGGGTGCTTTTATACCTCTCTGTTATCCTCATGGCATTGGGCGCCTCGTTCATAGTTGTTTTTGCCATCGCAACCATGCTGTGGCCTGTGACCCTTGTCCTGGCAGGCGTAAGCTTTATAATCATCAGCATATTTGAAAGGAAGGGAGAGGCGAAAGGAGCTAAAAGTGTTAAGAAAAGATAAAAAAAAGGTTGTGTTTGTCGAGCCTAGAGGCGCTGATGATAATTTCTTCAGCAGGTTTCTTACTCTCCCGCTGATGGGCCCGATATACCTTGCCACAATCCTCAAGAAGAGGGGCCATGACGTGAAGGTCCTGAATGAGCACCTGCTCAGGCGTGATGTCAATATGAACGACCTTGACGTTGATGTTCTCTGCATCACAGGACTCACCCAGACAATCAACAGGTCTTATGAGATTGCGAGGTTGTTCAAGCTGCAGAACCCCTCAGGCAAGGTGATAATAGGGGGCATCCACGTCTCTATGATGCATGAGGAGGCTGCCCAGTTCGCTGACCACGTGGTCATCGGCGAGGGCGAGCCGGTAATCGCGGACATCGTGGAAGGCAGGATAACAGACAAGTTTGTCCGCACAGAGCATATAAACCTTGATGATTATCCCACCCCTGACTTCAGGCTTCTTGAGAACTACCAGAAGATGTACATCACCCCGATGATAACCAGCAGGGGCTGTCCGTTCGACTGCAATTTCTGTGCTGTGACGCAGATGTACGGGAAGAAGTACCGCACCCTGAGCATAGAGAACACGATGAAGACATTGCGCTCGCTGCAGCCGAAGAAGGTGTTCTTTTACGACGACAACTTCGCAGCCCTCCGCTCAAGGACATATGAGATGGTAAAGCGTTTCAAGCGCTCAGGGCTTGACTTCAAGTGGACTGCGCAGGTCAGGACTGACCTGACAAAGGATCCTAAGCTTGTCGAGAGGATGGCTGACGCTGGCCTGTACAACGTATATGTGGGTTTCGAGTCGATAAATCCTGCCACGCTCAAGCGCTTCAACAAGGCGCAGGGTCTTCAGCAGATAAAGGACTCGATAAAGGTATTCCATGACAATAACATAAACATCCACGGCATGTTCATATTCGGCTCTGATGATGATGACAGGAAGGTTTTCCTCAGGACCTCTGAGTTCTGCAATGAGCACGGCATAAATTCAACGCAGTTTGCGATACTGGTTCCGTTGCCCGGCACGCAGATCTACAATGATCTTGAGCAGCAGGGCCGCCTGCTGCATAAGGTGTGGCATTATTATGACGCGCTCCACGCGGTCTACAGGCCGAAGAAGATGACCCCTCTTGAGCTGCAGGAAGGCATGCTGGATGCATTCAATGATTTTTATTCTTACAGCAGGGCAATGAACGATGCATTGAACACCTTATTTGAGTATCCTGTTGCGGCCATCAAGGGCATGTATTCGCAGGTTCGGGTCCCTTCTTTCACGAATGCAGGCTTCCGCCTGATGGGTGCGAAGATAGTGCGCAGCTGGGTCAAGCATAACAGGGATTACATGGAGTTCCTGGGCAACCTGGAGCTTAAGAAAAGGGCGATGAGCTACCTGTCACAGGCCAATCCAACCCAGCAATAGCTCCAACAAACACAGCACCTAAGCCACCGCCTAGCGAAGTCTGACAGTACTTGCGCAGCCGCTGCTGACCTGCGAGCCCAGCGGATAGATGCGCAGATGAACAATTCTCGGTTAAACAGTTAGAATGTCAATCACTGCGAGCGTCGCTGCGGCTGCGCCAACAAGAGCAACGCGGTGGTGCGGGTGCGTTCACGCCCACAGCCCATTAAAACAACAAACAGAAGCGCGGTGGCAGCAACGCAAAAAGCCATTTGAGCCTCCTAAACCCGCCCAAAAACCATTTTTACCACTTATAAGGGACTACAAAACCGAAACATTTATATACCTCCTCTGTCCCTTTCCACATATCTCATGGACCCTGTGTCCAGGTGTTGAGGGATAGAGATGAAAAATCTTGAAAGCGAAGCGAGCCAGCCAGGTATCCAGGTCCCAGCAGTCTGCAGAGGAGAGGATATCAGGCTCAAGTATGTCAATAATGCTATCAGGAATGCTATGGAAAGGCACAGAAGGGCCAGCACATATAGGCCTATCGAAGCTACAAGCATAGTTGATGGTGAGAAATTCACTATCCTGATGCCTGAGATTTATCTGTCAGACGAAGAGCTGCAGGATCAATGATTCTTTTTTTAATCATCAAAATAAACATGAGGGATGTCAGATGAGATTTGCGCAAAAACTTAAGGGATTGTTTGATGACAGGAAGCTAAAGATGGCTTTCGCTGCGGTTAAGACAGATATGGACGTTCTCGAAGAGAAGAACGGGGCTCTCAAGAGCTCTGTCAACGAGTGGGTCATCTTCCTTGACCAGGAGAACCGTGACCTGAAGATGAGGGTCAGGGAGCTGGAAAAGAAGCTCGATGTCATTGAAGACAGTTTCGACGAGAAAGAGCTCACCATGCTCAGGAGCATATGACCATGTCAGGTTCTGAATCATCTGAACGCAGCGGTCTCGGCAGCATCGTCAGATCGCTTTTCAGGAGCGCAAAAGCCAAGGCAGCAGCTATTGCTCTTGGCGCAGGCCTCAGCTTGTCAGGCTGCTATGTCCTGCACGGCCCTTATGCAGAACTGAGGATTGACACGCCTCGCGCTGAGTCAGGGCATGTTTCGCATCCTCCCGCAACAGTTCTCATGCCGCCCGTATATTCTCCTGCTCCTGCTATGATGTATGGGGAATGCCACACTTTCGCGGCCAGCGCAGCTGATTCCATGCATACTGGCGGAAGAAGGGTCATGGTTTGCACCTGCTACCCCACAGAGAACCCCCATGATGCCTATCCTTGCGAGATCGCGATTGAGTGAACCGTCAAAAGCTCGCGACCACCACAGGTCACAGACAGGTGGCATGCTCGCCCTGCGGGGCTCGGGTCGCTCGCTTTAGCAGCGAGCTTTTGACTCAGCGAATTCCACCAGCCCGGGACTGGTG
>JAFGJH010000006.1 GCA_016929255.1 Candidatus Woesearchaeota archaeon | reverse complement strand
CGCATCAGTCATCAGGGCCGTTTGCGGGGGACGCCTCCGAGCGGAAGCGAGCGAGGCACCAAAGCGCCTGCCGCTTTGAGTGCTCCCTACGGTAACGCAGGCCAAGCTGCGGAAACAGGCAGAGCCGAGGACCGGTGCCAAAGCCGAGCGGAGCGAGATTCTGGACAGAGCCTTTATTGGAGTCTTATTTATAAATGAAACATGTAATCCCTTCAGTTTTTTGATTAAAATGCACGGATTCTTTCATTTCCTGCATTTATTTTGCATTATTTGCTACAAAGCTTTATAAATATTGGACGCCTATTTATGTTCGGGGGAAATCATGCAGGAAATCCCGAACTCGCTAAAGGTGAATGAGCAGAGGGTTCTCAAGCTTCTTATTGAGAACAAGGATTACACTTTCAGGGAGATCGCGAAGCTGATAAACCTGAACGAGGTTTCTGTGAGGAGGCTCCACAATAAGCTGAAGCAGGATAACCTCTTTTACAATGTAAATGTCCCTAACTTCCCTGCGCTGGGCTACAGGATAATGATGGTGCAGAGGATATATGTCGCGAGCCCGTTCCTCATAGAGACAAAGAACATCATAAGGAATTTGCTGGGTGAGTGGACCAACTGCATCGACTGCCATGAGACCTATGACGGCAAGATAATATCGAGGTCTGTATGGAGGAACGCTGAGGAGTTCAAGAGGGCCCATGCCGCGTTTTACAAGAAGTTCGGGACAGAATGGCTGCAGAGGGAGCACATCGACATGGTGCCTCTGGACCACGCCGACAGGCTCATACGGATAAGCGAGCTGGTGTTTTAGCAGTCCAGATCAGTGTCCATGCTCACCTTGATGCGCACTTTGGCGTCCATATTCATGTTTATATTCATGTTCATATTCATGCTCCTGATTTCCGAGCGGGTCTTTTTATCCTATAAAAGAGGTATCTGATGCTAGCTGTAGCTTTAAGGGTGCGCTTATGTTCAACAGGCTCATAGACAGGATATGGAAGAGAAAGAAGAGCGTATATAGGAGAAGGAGAACCCCTGCGGTGTCTGATGACCTGACTACCCAGCAGAGGCGTCTTGAGGACCTCATAAAAGATATGGGTCGGGACAAGCCGCAGTTGTGTGGTCTGCTCACCCACATGTATGATAAGCGATGGGAGTTTGCTGACATATTCAGCGCCCACAGGATACTTGAGGATAACCTGTTCTACAAGCATACAGAGCCGCCTGAAGAGGCTATTAATCTGGTGCACAGCGCAATAGAGACCGGGGCTGTGAGGCAGGAATATGTCATAGAGAGGATAATGCCCATAGAACAGCTGAGGATGGTCGCGGAAGCTGTGGGCAGGGCAGTCGGCTCCGGCGCACCCCTTTATTTATACACTGACATATGGGGCAGGTGGCAGGGCAACAAGGAAGACAGGCTGAACAGCAGGATGTTCGCCAAGGACCTTAAGGAATCGGTGTCAGGTCTCGAGACCGTCGGGAGCCTGACAAAGAAGGCAAAGGCTTTCTTCATGAAGAAGATTGACAGGATCATCAGCTCATCATACATCACGTATGGGGAGAAGGTGGGGAACATAGGCAAGGCGCTTCTCGCGGCAGGCGAGTCGACACCCGCAGTCGCCTATGACCTCTGCAACCGATTCCATGAGAAGGATATCTCTGATGAATTCACCCACATGTACAAGGCTCTGCTCAGGCTCTCGTCATCGACCCCTGCAAACGTATTCAGTTTCATATCGCGAGCAATCGAGTACATCGATGTCTCACACAACGGCGTGGTGAACAAGGGATATGTGGATGCTCTGAGCAAGCTGGTATTCAAGATATCCCTCCTCATACCTGAAAACTGGGAGGCTGAGAAGAAATACACGCCAAGTGATGTCGCAGGCATATTCTCCCCTCAGTTCACGAGGGATCGGGCTGAGCGTTACATCAACGGCTATAGCAGCCTTCTTGAAGACCTGCTTAAAGGCGAGAACCGGAAGATACAGCTGAGGATAGAGGATGTCAAGAAGCTCCTGCCGAGGTTCCAGGATGCCATATTTGACACGAACCTGTGCATCCTTGACTGTACTAAGAGGTTGAGGGCGCTCGACGAGGAATGCCTTGCGAGAGAAGGGGTGAGCAAGAGGCTTGAGGAATATTTCGAGACTCTCATCACTCCGCTGAGGGGCCAGTCCAGCCCTTACAGCTCATTGGATCTGATAGTCTTTGCAGACTCGCACATGAAATCAATCTCGGGTGAGGAGCTGGCGCCTCACGAGCAGAGGATGTATGATGATATGGTCATGTATGCTTTCAAGGAGAACGGGAAGAGGAGGGATGACCGGAACAGGCTGGTGAAGATCATCGAGGACCGGGAGAACTGGAAGCCGGTCCCTGCCCACGTCAGGCAGTTCTATTCTGATTGGGGCATTGAAGTCGATGAATATATGCTTGATATAGGCAGGGACAACAACGCCTGGTACCGCTGGAACGAGTCGACGACCAGCTATATGGACCTGAATGCCGAATCCCTGGGCGAGGACAGGGTTGACAGGAATCTTGTGAGCACCCTGGTCACCGACATGATGAGAAGGAGCCGAATCATAAAGGCGCCTAACCTGGCGATATGGGGGCTTGCCTGCGGCGATGCGTGGCCTGAGATAGCCCTTTCAAAGGAGCTGGCCCGCTGGCGCGTCAGCAGTGACTCAAACGAGCGCTTCAATGTCTGGATGTACCTGTATGACATAAATGATACCATGGTCAACAGGGCGGCGCGCAACTGCAACAGGGAGATGATATCCGCGACCATCAGGAGGAAGGACGTGAGGAAGATAACATATGATGACATAGCGTACCTGCAGAGGCAGCTGATAATAACCCTCTTCGGCAGGACCTACTTCAATCTTGAGACCGAGTCAGACACGCTCATAGACTCGTTATATGACATATGTTATGAGCACTATGCGCGCGGTAACAAGAGCCCGACTATCATCCTGATGGAGGGTGCCTACGAGAGCAACATGAAGTATTACTGGGACCGCAGGGCAGAGGAGATGCATGTCCTGTATTTCCTCAACAGGCTTGAGACTGAGAGGGAGGTCATATGCTATGACCCTTCATCGACTTTTCCTGTCAAGATACCGTCGACTCCAGTAAGTCCGGTGGCATATTCCACGTACGCGCCGGTGCAGACGCCGGAGAAGGACAAGGTGGAGTTCTATTTTGCGACGCTGCGGCCGGCGTCGGTCCTCAAAGGGAGGTTCAACCTGAGGCAGAACCAGCTTGTTCGGTGCGGGGAGAGCAGGGTCATATCGAAGGCGCTGATAGACTCGTTCAGGACAAGGTTCCATTGCGGCCTGATAAGGAGCGAGGATGATCCTAACACGGTGGTCATACAGCTCGTTCCTGATTACAGGAAATTGGCAGAGCATATCAGGACAGGCTATCAAAGGAGGGGGACCTGATGAGATATGACCTTGTTGGCAGGGGAGCCCTTGAAGATAGGATATACAAGGCCATGGTCGAAGGCGAGTCGACTGTCAGGCAAAGGTACAGGCGGCTCATAGATCCTTACAGCAGGTTCACTGACAGGCACTGGCCAGCATCGCAGATAGGTATGCTTCCGAGGATGAGTGCGGATTATTATGACACCCGGCTGAGGTACGGCGATATCGCTGACCTTGTCAGGGACGATGTCCCTGAGACCAGGATGCTTGACTTTGAGGATCTCAGGTGGCTCCTGAAGAAAGTCTGTCTGCGTATGGGCGGGAGGTCTTTCTCTCCCGAATGGAGGGATGGCGAAAGCCAGCAGCAGCTGTTCGACAAGATAGAGGCGTCGACGAACATAACAGTTATGATGAACCTCCTGCTTGCAGAGCTGGCTGAAAGGCACATGATACGCGTGTTCGATGATGTGGTAAGGGAGAAGACCCTGCCGACGAGGCGCGACCAGTACCGCCACATGGACTTCGGCTGCGGCATGTTCGGCACCACCATAACAGGCCAGCTCAGCAAGATGCATCAGCTTTCCCTTTTGGGGCTGATACCGCGGGACTACAATGATTACCTGCACATAATACTCATCGATGTCGACCCGAACGCGACCTACCAGACGCAGCAGATACTGTCTAATCCCCACATGTACCGTCTTGATTTCAGGCCTCCGCGGCAGGTCGATACGGTAAACATAAATTTCCTCGACCTTGACCGCAGCTCCCAGCTCCGCAGGTATGAGGGCCAGGTGGACACATTTACTGAAGGCGCTGCGTTCTGCCACGTCCCCGATCTCGCGCAGACCTTTGATTTTGTGCATTTCCTGTCTTCACACAGGAGCGCGACATTCTTTTGGGACTGGCTGGCCAAGACATTTGCTGCAGATTACCTGCTGCTGCCGCGCCGCGGCGAGAAAGGAGGGTATTTTATGTTTGAGATTGAGGGGGAAGAGCCTGTTTTTGTCAGCTCTCCGGACAGGCTGCCGCAGGGATTGCATGAGCGGCTGAAGGGGAATAGGTGGCATAGCAAGTATGTCATGAAGGAGGATGACGTGAAGCCCCATCATGCCAACATGTATGCCTGGCAGTGCTATTGGGGTTTCATGAGGTGGGATCCCCGCAGCGGTGAGATAATGCAAAAAGAGGTGGATGGGATGCCTATATGGGATTATTATCATGCGCTTTTCGACAGGCTGGCAGGCAGCGACAGGGGGTTCAGCCCCATAAATGACTGGGTTATAGGTACTCTCGCCAGGTATAGGAAGCGCGGGCTTGTCCCTTTCGGGACAGACAGGGTGCGATATAACTTCATCGAGAGCTATGGGCCTGAATACGCTGAGAAGATGAGGGGTTCTGGCTTCACTTCTGTCGACATACCGTTCGACAGGCTCCTGATGACCATCAACAGCCTGAATGGAGTCAAGACATCTGTAGATTCTGCGGTAGACCAGCTCAATGAGACCCAGAAGGAGACAAGGCACGCATTGAGGGTGACTGTCGGCTGCAGGGATGGGTTCTATTTCGACGAGCTCTTCGGCTCGCTGGGGAACGGCAGGTAGTTTATCCTGTGCTCCTTGAATACCAGGCCTGGGTTGCAGTCCCGTATCACGTCAGGGAACGTGGCCCTGAACCCGCGTAGCATGTTGTGCAGCTCGATGCTGCTCTTCACCTGCAGCTCGAACTCGAGGTCCGCGAGGCCTATGGCGTCTGTTATGTATATCGTGTTCTTGTTCTGCCTCAGGTACTCAAACAGTCTGGTCTTGACCTGCTTGTTCATGCTCTGAAGCTTGAGGAACACCTTGTAGTGCTGGTAGCCCAGCACCGATGCGTCTATCATGGTGTTGAAGGAGACTATTACGCCGCTCTCGACGAGCTTCTTTATCCTGTACTTGACAGTGTTCGGAGATGCGCCCGCCTTCTTGCCTATCTCCAGCGTCGTCTGCCGCGCATCCTCTGCGAGCATCTTCAGTATGTCTACGTCAAGAGGGTCGAGGTCAGCCCGCTCTTGCCTGCCGCCGATCACAGCTTCGGAATAGTCTTTTGAGTCGAAGAGGTAGTTGTGCTTGAAGTGGTATATGGCTGTGACTATGCTTATGAAGTCATCCTGGAAGAAGCTGCCGAACTTGTTGAGAACCTCGTCATATATCTCCCTGAACTCGTAGATGTCCTTTGCCCAGAACAGTATTGCCATGTCATAGAAGCCTTCGTACGACACGACCCATCCGCTTGCCGGGTGATTGTTGAAGTAGGCTGTCAGCTCCTTTTCCTTCTCTGGCGTGACGTTCTGGAACTTTATGAAGAGCCTGTAGATTGTGTATCCTATCTTTGAGGTATCGATGACGGCATGGAACCCTTTTATGACTCCTTTCTCGATCAGTCTTTTTATCCTGTAGTTGACTACCTCTTTTGACAGCCCCACCTTCTTGGCTATTGCTGATATGGGCTGCCTTGAGTTGCGGTCGAGCTCCAATAGGATGCGTTTGTCCTTTGTGTCGAGCGTTATGACCTTCATAGAATGAACACCCCGCATTTTAATAATACGCAATCATTGTATATAAATTTTGCGTTAGGGGAAAAAAAGGCTTGAGAAGTTTTATACTCTTTCAGCGCTTATAGTTATGTTGAGGGGAGCAGTGGAGCTAGTGCAGTGACCATTTCTGATGACGCTGACAAGGGGAGAGATATCCTCCACACTTACTATTCGGCCACCAAACACAGGTCTCTCCCCTTTGTTTTATCCTGGTGGCGCCGGGTCTTCGGGCCCGGGGGAAAAGAGGCAATGAGAGGTGCGTGAACGTGAAGAGAAAGGACCTGTTGATACTGTCCTACCTCAGGAACAATGCGAGGCAGAGGCTGACCAGCATCTCCAGGCGTACTCATATACCTGTAACGACGATATATGACAATGTGCGCAAGTACGAGAAGCGGTTCATCATAAAGCACTCGAGCATCATTGACTTCAGGAAGCTGGGGTTCAACGCAAAGACGAACATAGCGCTGAAGGTGAACGGCTCGAGGGCTGAGCTTCTCAGCTACCTCCAGGAACACCCCAACATAAATTCGTTGTACAGGACAGACTCGGAGTATGATGTCCTTGCAGAGCTCGTGTTCAGGGAGTTGAGGGATGTCGACGAGTTTCTTGAGACGCTGAAGAAGCGTTTCAGCGTGGAGAAGAGCGTCGTGCTGAACATAACAGATGACTTGAAGCGCGAGGACTTCATGAGCAGGATCGCGTTTTAGGGTGAAGAGGATTCATTTAGCTGGTCGTGCAGCAGCGCAGCCTATTGCTACGGCAGTGCCACCGCTCTCGCGTCGGTCTGAAAGGAGAAGTGGAGACCGGCTCATGAGGTGTGGCTGCGGGTTGCGTGAGCGATGGCGGCTGCACGCTGCGCACATTGCCTGCAAATCAGCATAGCGGCGTGGCACTGCAGGGTTGTACTGGCTGCGATGATTGGACTGTTGCGTTTCGCCTGTCGGTGGGAGTTGCAGCAGAGACACCGATGCGGAAAAAGAGGATTGATTGATGGGCTTGATAGAGAAGTTGCAGTCTGAGCTTTCCGGCACAGACTACATCGCGAAGGAATGCATAGAGACCCTGAGGCAGCAGCTGGAGTGGCAGGGTGTCAGGTACTGCATGCTCAGCCATGTTTCGCTGAATGTATACTGCCCTCTGCAGGGCGGTTGCGAGGAGGGGGTGAAGCTGGCAAGGTGTCTCCGTGATGATTACATGAGGGAGCTTGTCGCCAGGAATCCTTCAAGAAACAGCTGTGCTGATAAAGGCTAGGAATGGAGACATGGTCTCCACCCCAACCAAACCTCGCTAAAGGTAGGGTGTATTATGCATCCAGGTTATATATAAAGATTTCTCTGCAGCCATCCAGATGTTATTTTACGTGATGATCACGGGTTCATTGTGTTGTTGTGCTGCTTATGTCTGGAAGTATTCTGCAGAGATATCTCTTTTAAATATCCACCAATACCTTTATAAACACCTTGCTTTTTCTCTGCGTATACCTTATATTGTCAGTTAGGGCGTTTTACTATGGCTGTAAAGGCAAAGAAAGTCAAGATGATTGATAAATGGCGAAAGAAGAGATATTTCTCTATTCTGGCTCCTAAGATATTTCAGGAGAGGGAATTGGGCAACGCGATGGCTTACGAGTCAGCGTCCCTGAAAGGAAGGGCCATCGAGACCAATCTTATGGTGCTGACAGGCAATGTCAAGAAGCAGGACATAAACATCACATTCAAGGTGGAAGCTGTCAAGGGAGATACTGCATTCACATTTATCGATAAGTATGAGGTGAGCCCTGCCGCAATCAAGCGTAAGGTGAGGCGCGGAAGGGACAGGCTGGACGAGTCCTTCCAGTGCGTCACCAGGGATAACAGGATAGTGAGGATCAAGCCTCTTGTCATAACTGCTGTCAAGACATCAAGGTCTGTCAAGTCTGCGCTGAGGAAGGAGACCATTCAGTTCATGATCAATTGTATCAGGAGGGTGGATTACGACACCCTTATCCTGGACATACTCAATGAGAAGCTCCAGAGGGAGACTGCCAACCGCTTGAGGAAGATATTCCCGATACGTTTCGTTGACATCAGGGTGTTGAGGTATCTCGGCGAGCAGAAGTCTGCCATGGGCGCAGCCCCTGCAGAGGCTATGGCTGAAGAGCAGCCCGCAGCCGAGAAGCCAACGGAGGCAGCTGATGTCGGGCAGCCTGAAGAGGATGATGCTGAGGAGCCTAATCCGAAGAAGCGGGCCTCGAAGAGGAAAGAGGATGTTCCTGCTGAAGGCGATGAGGCTGAGGGAGAGGAATCTCTTTCAGAAAGCTCTTCTGATTGATTTTTTGCTGTAAGAGAGAGGTCATGTCATGGCTAAACCTATAGTCGACGAGAAGAAGTGCACCGGGTGCGGCACCTGTGTCGATATCTGTCCTATGCAGGTGTTCGAGCTTGATAAGACAAAGAAGAAGTCCACGGTCAAGAAGCCGGGCGATTGCATCGGCTGCAGGGCGTGCGAGGTCCAGTGCCCTCAGGGTGCCATCAAGGTTGAGGATTGAGTGTTGGAAATTTTCTTTTTTCTGTAGTCTTTCTTCTGTTGTCTTTCCTTCCATCACTCCCTGATTTAATTTATCTTCTCTAGAACAAAGTCATCGAACAGCGCATACCCTACGGTCGGTCCTGTGAGCTCTATCCTGTAACCGCCGGGCACGTTGTCCCATTCGTACTCGCAGTCTGCTGAAACCCTTGTCGAGCTCGTCCACTGTGTCGTGTTAAGGGGCACGTCGAACTCGTAGTTGTACCTTCTCCACTTGTTCGGCAGGACCTCTATGTAGATCTCGTCCGCGTTTATGTCTGTCGAGACCTCGTAGCAGCCCATGACTCCGACCGGCCTTGGCTTGGCATCCCACCAGTCCTTGAGTATGAGCCTGGCTTTCCAGTCGTTGTTCGCCGCCACGTCCTGCCTTGCCCAGAACGAGAACCGGTACCTGCCCGCCTCGAATAGGGGCTGGAATGTGGTGTCATATTCCTCATTCGTCGCCTTCTGTCCTGTCTGGAGCTTTATGGTGTTTGAGTCTTCCCTTGCTTTCCAGTCTGCGGTGAGATGCTCTTCATCGAGCCAGTTCCCTCTCAGTGGTTCAGGTTCCACATTCACCCTGCCGTTGACTATAAGGTTCCTGCAGTACCTTATGCCCGATTCGCGCCACATCATCCTCCAGCAGTATCCTCCGTTCCACTTGTCGGCTTCGTATTTTGCTTCTGTGTCACCTGTGTATAGGTTTATGGGGGAGGTTTTCTTCAGGCACTGGCTGTTGAGTTTTATGTCTTCTTCGTCCCCTCCGAAGCATTTGAACAGGCACTTGTTGATGTATATCTTTCCTTCATTGCTGCAGAGCGGGTCCCATGTGAATGAGCATCCGCAGGTGTCTTTCTTTTCCGTTGAAGGTTCTTTTGCTGGTGTCGTGTACTTTGCGGGCTTGCGGACAGGCTCGACAATTGTCTCTTCAGGATTCTTCACTGCAGCTTCAGTTTCATCTGCCTCTTCAGGCTCAGCTTCTGCAGGCATTTCTTCAGGAAGCTCTTCAGCAGCTTCATCTGCGGGCTGTTCTGCGGGTTCTTCTGCTGTCTGTTCTGTCTGCGAAGGAGCCTTCTCGGTGGGTTGTATAAACATCTGTGTGCATCCCGCCATCAGCATCAGGATTATTAGAATTCCGAAGATTGCAAAGCAGCTCTTTTTCATACAGGGTGGTTTTAGGCACGGCATTAATAAATCTTATTGTTTGGACTATTTACTAAATTCAGCCAGCGCCGCACTGCTGAACCGCGTTGCCGGCAAGAAGTCGATTATATTCGCACAGGAGGCTCCGCCTTCCGTGTACTGCTGGACAAGTGACGGTTTTCGCGTCTCTCACCGACCGACGCATAAGCGGCGGCGCTGCCTGCTCTCAGGACACAGATATTTGTTGCAAAACATTTAAATACTCCTGCTTCTGTTTTCTGCCTGAAAAAAAAGGGGTGTACGATGAAGATAATGATAGTTGGCGGCGGTGAGGTAGGCCTTACGACTGCAAATGTGCTTTCCACAAAGGAGCATGACCTTGTTCTCATAGAGTCTGATGAGAAGACCGCGAAGAAGGCTGCTAATTCTATTGATGCGCTGGTCATACATGGTGACGGGACAGATATAGCCACGCTCAAGGATGGCGGCGTGAGCGATGCTGATGCTATAGTCGCCGCGACTGATGATGACAAGACCAACCTGATGGTCTGCGAGATATCCAAGAGCCTGGGGCTGAAGAAGATAATAGCCAGGGTGAACAAGTCAGAGAATGAGGAGCTGTTCACCAAGCTGGGCATAACAGGCGTGGTCCCGACAGTGGGCATAGCTGTGACAACCATAAAGAACCTTATCATGGAGGACCGTGCCGAGCGTGTGGTATACGAGCTGGGCAAGGGTGAGGTCCAGGTCCTTGCGATAACCATACCTTCTGAAAGCAAGCTTATAGGCAAGGCTGCTGAGATCAAGAATGCCATAATCGGCGTCATCTACAGGAATGGCGTGCTTATCCTGCCCAAGGAAGGTACTAAGATAGAGGAGGGTGATGTCCTTGTTCTCACTGCTCAGACCAAGAACATGAAGAGCATCTCTAAACAGATATATGGCGCTGGCAAATGGAAGTCGTCCTGAAATATCTGGGGTATCTCCTGATAATATTCGCCGTATTTCCTGTCTTGCCTATAGTCGCGGCGCTCTATTACTATGAGGCTGTGCTGCCTTTCTTCGCGCCCGTCCTTCTTTCGCTGCTGATAGGCTACTTCCTTGTATCAAGGTCAGCTGATAAGGGGGACCGCCTTTCGATAACTGACTTTGACCTTCCGAGGAGCATCTCATTGAGTGCGCTGTCTTTTTTCACCATATCTGTTCTTGGCGCGATACCTTATGCGCTCATACAGAAGACGACTCTCCTTGACGCGCTTTTCGAGTCAGTCTCTGGATTTACCACCACAGGCCTGACAATATTTACTGATGTGGAGTCTGTCTCCCGCTCCCTTCTCATCTGGCGCGCCGAGACACAGTGGATAGGCGGCCTGAGCATAGTGCTCCTCTTCCTCATTATCGTCTCTGCGATGAGGAGCCAGGATTCCCTGAAGGAGACGACTACCAAAGCCAGGGCGATAGCCAACCTTTACCAGGCGCAGGGCGCCTCAGAGAAGCTCGAGGCCAACATGAACAAGTCCATCCGCAACACGGTGATGATATACCTCGCATATACCCTTGCAGGGATAATCCTCCTGGGCGTTGCAGGTCTCACGACTTTTGAGTCTGTAGCGATATCATTCACCGCGATATCCACTGCCGGTTTCTCTGTCACGAACCAGTTCTACACTGACTGGCCGGTCCTTGCAGTGGTCTCTTTGCTCATGCTTGCTGGGGGTGTATCATTTGTCGTGCACAACAGGCTCTTTAAGGGCCATGTAGGCGAGCTGTGGAAGAACGGTGCATTGAGGTTCTACTTCCTGACTGTTGTCGCGGCGCTGCTTTTGTGCTTCTTTTTCCTTGCTGATTTCAAGATAGCTTTCTTTGAGATTGTCTCTGCGTTTACTACCACTGGCTACAGCATAGCGGACATAAGTGTCATGCCTTCTGTCGTGATAATGATTATCGTTTGTGGGATGGTGACCGGCGGTATGCTGGGCAGCACCTGCGGAGGGATCAAGACAAACAGGCTCAAGCTCATGCTGAGGTCTATACCCTGGATGGTGAGGAAGACAGCCAGCCCTTCCGGAGCCATCATACCCCTGAAGAATGATGGTGTTGTCGTAGATGATGAGAATATGATGATAACCCATGCTTTCATCGCCTCCTACATGCTGATACTCCTGCTCGGGACAGCGGTCATAATGGTCACTGGCGAGTCTTTTCTTGATTCCTCTTTCCAGACAGTGTCCGCGCTCGGCGGTGTCGGCTTGTCGACCACGAGCCCCGCGTTCTTCCATCCCGTGGCTAAGTCAGTACTTATAATCGCCATGCTTTTCGGCAGGCTTGAGATATTCCCTGTCCTGGTGTTCGGCAGGTTCTTCATAGACCGGCTGAGGTTGAGGGCCAGGCGCGAAGAGGAGGAATCTAGGAAACTTTTTTATATCAGGTGGGCGCCTTCAGGCATATGGAAGAGGAAACTCTGAAAAAGTACCTGGAGGCGGGCAGGATAGCTGCTGAGGCGCTTGAGTTCGGAAGGGGGCTTGTCAGGCCAGGTGTGAAGATTCTTGATGTTGCCGAGCAGGTGGAGGCGCATATAGTCAAGCTTGGCGGTGTGCCTGCTTTTCCCATGAATATCTCTTTCAATGATACTGCTGCGCATTATACTCCTTCCCCGGGAGATGAGACTGTCTTTGATGACCAGGTGGTGAAGCTTGATGTGGGCGCCCATGTCGACGGTTTTGTAGGGGGTGACACCGCCCTCACTGTTGACCTTTCCGGGAAGTATTCTGATCTTGTGAATGCGAGCAGGGATGCGCTCGATGCTGCGCTCAAGGTAGTCCAGGTCGGTACGACCCTCGGCGAGATAGGAAGGGAGATAGAGGCAGCGATAATCTCGCATGGTTTCAATCCTGTCCGCAACCTTTCAGGCCATGGGATCGGCGAGTGGGACCTGCACACAGGATATTCCATACCTAACTATGACACCAAGGATGACACGCCCCTGGAGGATGGCATGACCATAGCTATAGAGCCTTTCGCGAGCACGGGCGTAGGACTCATCCATGACAAGGGTGTGCCTTTTATCCATTCCATCATCGGCAGGAAGCCTGTCCGCAACATCGTGACGCGCCAGGTCATGAAGAGGCTTGATGATTACAACGGGCTTCCGTTTGCCACGCGGTGGCTGACCAAGGATATGCCCCTTTTCAAGGTGAACTTTGCCCTGAAGGAGTTGAACCAGCTGGACATCCTCAAGTCTTATTCTCCTCTGGTCGAGCGGGCAGCTGGCGCATTCGTCTCCCAGGCAGAGCACAGTGTGTATGTGGGAGATAAAGTTATTGTGATGACAAGATTTTAGAACGATAAAATTATTTGGCTGGAGCTATCCTCTTCACGACATCCTTCGCGCTCAGCATCTCTTCCTTCCCTGTCTTCATGTCCCTTAGCTTGTACTTCTTCTGCTTGAGCTCGTCTTCTCCGACGAACAGGACATATGGTATCGCGAGCCTGTTTGCATACTCCAGGTTCTTTGACACGCCCCTTACCATGATATCCATGTCTGTGTTCACGCCTGCTTTCCTGAGCTCCTGCGCTATCGCGGCGCATTCGTTGGCAGTGTTGATCGGGATCATGTACAGCTTTGTGACTGTCTGCTGCACGACCTCTTCTTTCTTGACCATGCTAAGCACTGCAGTGATGGGCTCGAGCCCGAAGCTGATGCCTACAGCAGGGTATTTTTTGCTGCTTCCGAGGAACTCGCCTATCATGTTGTCCCATCTTCCGCCGCCGGCCAGCGAGCTGCCGAACATCTTCTCGTCCTTCAGGAAGACCTCGAACACAGTGCCTGTGTAGTAGCTGAGCCCCCTCGAGAGCGAAAGGTTGAGCACCACATCCTTCTCGTCGATGTATGTGAAGAGCTCTTCGAGCTCTTTGATCCCGTCTGCAGCCTTCCTGTTGTTGACGAGCTCTTTCATCTTCTCGAGCTTCTCGAAGCTGCTCCCTTTTGTGGAGAGTATCTCAATGAGCCTCTCTGTCGCTGTGTTGCTCACGCCGAGTGCATGTATGCTCTTCTGCACCTCGTCTATGCCTACTTTCTTGAGCTTGTCTATCTCGAGTATGACTGCCATGCGCTTGTCTTCAGGTATCTCGCAGGACTCGATTATGCCGTCGAGGAGTTTCCTGCTGCTGACCTCTATGTTGACCTTGAGGCCCAGGTCGTTGAAGAACTTCTGCGCTATCTGCACGCATTGTGCGTCTGCGAGCATCGAGCTGCTGCCTACTATGTCCACGTCGCACTGCCAGAACTCCCTCATGCGTCCTGCCTTGATCGGTCCGTCCCTGAACACGCGTCCAATCTGGTATCTCTTGAACGGCATCTTCAGTGTGGGGTTCATGCCCACGAAGCGCGCCAGCGGGACTGTCAGGTCGTACCTGAGGCCGAGCTCCCTGTCTCCCTGGTCCTTGAACCTGAATGTCTCTTTCAGTATCTCAGCCCCTCCTGCGTACTTCGCAGAGAGGACCTCGAACCTTTCAATCATGGGTGTCTCTAGCGGTGAGAAGCCATACAGCTCGAATGTGCCCGTCAGCATGGCTGTTATCTTCTGGCGTAATATCTTCTCTTCTGGCGGGAAATCCTTTGTCCCGCGTGCACTCATCAGTTTCATAGTCCTGTACTTATCTATTAATTATTTATAAAGCTTTGCGCGAAATAAGAGAAAAAGAATTGATTACTTCCTGTGGCGGTGGTGCATCCTGCGCTGCACCTTGTCTATGGCATTGTGTACCTTGTCCAGCCTTGTGTCGAGGTTTTTCGCCTTCTTCCTGAGCTCGCGCACAGACTGCCTGAAATCGTCGGCGTACTTCGCTTTCGCAGGCTCTGGTGCGGGCTCTTTCGCAGTCCATTCTGTGAATCCTATGCTGTAGAGCGGGTTGCTGAACCTTTGGGCGAACTTCCTGTTCTCTCTCGCGAAGTTCTTCCTGTTCCAGATGCCGTAGTCGAGGCCTGTGTCAACGATGCCTGATGTGGTCCTTGTCTCGTCCAGCTCGGCAGTTTTCTTTGCTCCCATGTTCCACATGATCTTATTGTCAAGCGCTTTCGGGTTGAACCTGATGATGTAGGTACCGCTTCCGACAACTACCCTGAAATCCGTCTTGTTCAGCAGCTGGGGATACATATTCCTGATCCAGCAGGTTACCTTCATGTTGCCCTGTATGTCCTTGTATGATGGTGTCTCCGAGTCTATGAAGTTCCTTCTGCCGCCCAGATCTTCAGGATGGAAGTGGTATAATGTCACGTTTTCTATCATCTCCTTGTCTCTGAAAAGCCTTTGGCCGTCAAGGTCCATGGTGCAGTCGCCCTGTGTCTCGTTTATGCCTGTCTCGTGCCAGATCTCTGGGCCGTTCCTGTACTTGACATACACCCAGGCCTCTTCGACATCTCCTGTGTTTACCAGTTCGCGCAGGTCGTTCTCTCCTGCTGACCTGCTTTTCTGCATTGAGTAATGGTTGGGTGACTTGTTGATGTAGAGCTTGGGTGCGGGCTCCCGCTCTGACGCGTATGCCTCTGCTGCAGTGCCTCCGGCCGCGATTGCCGCGGTGATGGCTATGGCTGCTGCGATGTTCCTGCTTCTGCCTTCTGAGAACTTATCATCTATGGACGTATTTGTCACCAAATAGTGAGTATAAATACAAATATATAAATATTTTGTTTTTGGTTATTTATGAAGGGGTTTAAAAAGCAAGGCATAAGCCTCTGTATTATGTGTTTTATTCGGTTTTAGGCGGATTTTGCAAGATAGTTTATTATACATTCCTGCCATATCATTTCTACGAAGTCGAACCGATTTCGAACATTTTGCAGGTCCTTGCCGCCCTTCAGGGTTTTTTGCAGGGCAAGTATGCAGCGATGGCGGCTGCCTGCATCCAGGTGTTGAACAGTCATTAGCGCCGATGCCGTCTGGCGGAGTCTTTGGGATTGACAGCGGTCTTTCAACTCCGCGGAATCACGCGGTATCTGCAGCGCACGGAGCGCTGCATCGGCGCGGCGGCTGTGTTGAGGGGTGATTAGGATCTCGCTAAAGGAAGTTTCGCTAGACGAAGTCACTGAAAGGGATTATGCGCAGCTGCGCAGGCGTTTTCTCAAGGACGCGAAAAGGCATTACAGTAAAGAGGCCTGGAAAGACCGCTACCTGAAAGGGCTTGCGTGTGTGGGTGCGGGCCTGGGTGCTGGAGGCACTGCATTGGCTTATGTATTTGATTCTTCTTGGATTATGATTCCTGCTTTGGCGGGTGTTGTGAACATGTGCCAGGCCTATGCGCAGAAGAGGGAGGCGACAGGCATCATGGTTGAGGCGCTTGACCGGCGCACTTCAGGGCTGGGATATGCTGAGCTGGAGAAACGCGTAACCGCCGCCGATTATTCAATCCCTGAGCCGTCTGAAGATGAGATGAAGCAGATGATGATGGATCGCTATGCGCTGAAGGTGATGGCTGCTGTCGCTGAGAAGGACTTCAGGCTTACACGCTATCCCTGGCCTGTCGCTGGCGGAGGGATAGCTGCTTACGGCATATACCAGGGAATGACAGATGACCCTATCGCAGGAGGGTTCACTTTGGCGATGGGCAGTCTGGTGTTTCTTGCGAGCAATGTCTTCAAGAAGCGCAGGATTGCGAATGTCGCCAGGAGAGCAAGCGCATTCCTGAAGGAGAAAGGTTTTGCTTTCTTCGACAGTTACGTGAGAAGGAAGGATCCTTACATGTTCTGGCAGGTGAATGTGCTGGGCAACAGGGAATACGCGGGCAGTTAGTGCTTGCTCTTGTACCTGCCTCTTTTCTCGACCCGCTCCAGCCTGGTGAGGACTTCCTGGGCGTCGGGCTTTGCCGTCCTGTAGCCGTCAACGACTGCGTCAAAGCAATTCTCCCATATCCTGTGATGCCTTGACTCAAGCGCGTGCTTGAGCAGGTGCAGGTCCACTGCGTAATCCTCTGTCTTGTCAGAGAAGAAGCTGAGCCCGAAGTCTATGAAGTACACTTCTTTCTTGGACTCGTGCATTATCATGTTGCTGGTCGTCAGGTCATGGTGGACTATTCCGTTGTTGTGCAGCAGGGCGACTTTCTCCCCTATCTCCTTGAATATCTTCAGGTATTCCTTCTCTTTCTTTTCCTTTTCGAGCGCATCGATGGCTTCCTTGACCATCTTTCCGGGCACGTGCTCCATCTGCACTTTCATGTCCTTGTCATCCATCTCTATCAGCTGCGGTGCCGGGAACTGCACTTCTGCGAGCTTTGTGAGCAGCTTGGCTTCCCTTCTTGTCCTGGACTTCCTGAGCCTGCTGTCCAGCTCTGGGTGCCTGTATGTCTTCTCGAATCGGTGCTTCGTGACAGTAGAGTAATCAGAGTAGATGATCGCTTCTGCGCCCTGTGCCAGTTTTGAGGTCATGATTATTGGGTTTGGATGCCTGTTTTTAATGTTTTTGCTTCAGGATGTACCAAAACCTTTAAATATTCATACGTATTTATACGTATAAAAATCAAGATATTGTTTCCGACTGCCGGACGGAACAAGGTGGAGGGACCGCATGTTATCAAAGAAGGACATTGTTGAGGCGAACAGGCAGTTTTCGACAGGCAAGGTCATGAACGAGAGCAGCCTGGATTTTGCAGTCCACACCAGTGCGAGGAGCAAGAACTGGCTCCGTTCGTCAGCAGTCTTCACAAGGGCTATACTGATCGACCATGTTTTTGAGGACGGCAACAAGAGGACTGCTGCAGCGGTCATAATGTCCCTGATGGAGCTCAATAAGGTGCTGTTTGATCCTGAATTGGTCGCTGAAGGTGTCATCAGGATATTGATGCGCAACATCACAAGCATACGCGAGATTGAGAGGTGCATTAAGGATGCAGTCAGATAATGTTGATAGGATTAAGGAAGTCATAAGGAAATACCCTGAGGTATTTGAGAGCCTGCTGGAGTTCGAGCGCACCAAGAAGCTGCCTAAGCTGTACCGGCGCACCAGGCTGAACATAACTATAGATGAGAATACTCTCAGGGAGTTCAAGTCTTTCTGTAGGAGACAGAACATTAATATGTCAAGGCTTCTTGAGAGGAAGATGATAGAAGTGATAAGCTCTAAGAGCGCTTCAGAAAACAACTAAGATGACCCAGATAAAGCACGTCAACCCTCATTATAGGCAGGGCATCCAGACATCTCAGAAAGAGATTTTAGACCTTGCGAAGGCCTGGATTATCCTCGGTCTTGCGTTCGCGATAGTGATGAACGGTTTCAAGCTCAATCTTGCTTTTCTCATAGCTTTTATCATCTCTCTCATGACGATAGGCATCGGTTTCCTGTTCCATGAATTGGCGCACAAGTTCATGGCGCAGCGTTATGGCTGCTTTGCTGAGTTCCGCTCTTTTGACAAGATGCTGATACTGGCTCTCATCTTCTCGTTTTTCGGCTTCATCTTCGCTGCTCCGGGCGCTGTGATGATAAGGGGCCAGCTGACGAGGAGGCAGAACGGCACCATCTCTGCTGCAGGTCCTGGCATGAACATTCTTGTATCGCTCCTTTTCCTGCCGCTCGCTTTTTCAGGCATGGGCATCTGGCAGGCGATAGGCAGGTATGGTTTCATAATCAATGCCTGGCTTGCGCTGTTCAACATGATACCATTCGCGATGTTCGACGGCAGGAAGATATGGGATTGGAGCAGGGCTGTCTACGCGGTCATGGCGGCGCTGGCGCTCTGCCTTATTGTCTTCCAGAACCTGATGGCGATGGGCATCCTGTAGTCAGGCAGTCATTCCCTTGCATACACTTTCTTTATCACCACTTCCTCGACAGGCCAGTCAGGCATGCCGTTTTTGGTCGTGGTCTTGACCGCCTTTATCGCGTCGACGACTTCCATCCCTGAAGTCACTCTGCCGAACACAGCATATCCGTCATTGCCTGGTGCGTAGTCGAGCATAGAATTGTCCACCACGTTTATGAAGAACTGTGATGTGGCTGAGTCAGGCACCATAGTGCGCGCCATGGCTATCGTGCCGCGTTTGTTCTTGAGCCCGTTCTTTGATTCGAGCGCTATGGTTGCGTGCGTCTTCTTCTTTCCGCCGTCAGCAGTGAACCCTCCGCCCTGTATCATGAATGTGCCTATGACCCGGTGGAACACGGTGCCGTCATAGAACCCTTCTCTCACGTATGATAAGAAATTCTCGACAGTGGCTGGAGCTTCCCTGTCGTTGAGCGCGAACTCTATCTTGCCCATGCTTGTCTCGATGATTATGTTTGTCTTTTTTGCCATTGTTTCATCTCCTTGTTCTGCAGTCTCCTGTTCTTCCGCCTGTGATGACCCTTGCTGAGGCGCTTCTTCCGCAGGTTCCGGCGCTTCGCTCGGCACTGTTACGCTCTGCTTCTCCACATACTTGCTGCTGGTCCCGGCCGGCGCCGCGCAGCCGAGAAGCAATATGGACATCATGCATATTATTGTCATCATCATCTTCATTCCCGTCACCCTTATAGCCTTATCCACGTGAAATAGAAATACACAGCGAGCCCGAACGCGAGTATTGTGCATGTGGCTATGTGCGCTGCCCTCCTTGCGTTTGAGCTGTCTTTCTCGAACATGGCCGCTTTTGAGAAGTATTCCTTGTTCCTGTATATGCTTATGGAGATTATCACGAATATCAGCAGCAATAGCACGTCTGTTATTATGTCTGTGAATACTATCACGTCGAAGTACCTGATGTAGCTTATCACCACGTTTGCCCAGGCGTTGAGCACCACGAACCCTGAGTATGATATCCCGTACCACCTGGCCCAGCTCTCGCGGCGGAACATTCCGTACATGAACACTCCCGCTCCGAGCGCCAGCAGCAGGTGCATGGTCGCTGAGAAGGCGCCGTACATCCTGATGGAGAACAGCATGTATCCCGACATCATCGCGATGAGGTGCGAGATGATCCAGAGCGGAAACATCGTCTTCAGGAACAGGAATCTGGTGTGTGCGGCACCTGTTTCGTAAGAATAAGTGTTGTAGGTCTTTGCAGGCAGTGGTCCTTGTGTTTCTTCTTTCTGCAGGACTCCTTCCTGCCCGCTGAGCTGTTCCCCTTGCATGACCTCTTCTTCCATCTTACCTGAGCCCTGTGTGCCCGAGCCCACCCACGCTCCTGTCGGTGTCTTCGAGCTCCTCGACCTCGACCAGGTTTGCGCTCTCTACCTGCTGTATCAGCATCTGCGCCATGCGCATGTTCTTCTCGATCATGAAGTCCTCTTTTCCGAGGTTGTGCAGAACGACGATTATCTCTCCCCTGTATCCTGCGTCGAGCACCCCTGCAAGGCAATGTATGCCTTGCTTTGCTGCAAGCCCGCTACGGTCCCAGATGAGCCCGCAGTAGCCTTCAGGTACAGCTATCCTGAGTCCTGTCTTGACAAGCTCCTTGTGGCCTGCCTTCACAAGTTTGTCCTCTGCGCTGCGAAGGTCGAATGCTGCGTCCCCCTGCTTCGCGTATCTCGGCAGTTCGACTGTCTTGTCGAGCCTGTGAAGTCTTACCTGAACCATCTTTTCTTCCTTTTGCGTATGAGCAGCTCCTCGCCGCTCCTGCTCCTCATCTTTATGTACCTGTTCCTGAACTCTTCGCCGTCTCTCCATCCCCTTATGCCCTGGCAGAGGATGAGCGTGCCGAAGAAGAGCGAGCATGCTGCGAGGACCCCGACGAGCCCGTCGCCTGTGGTGCTGTAGTGATACTCATAGAGCCAGACAGCTATCGCGATCATTACTACGCCGAACAGCACGATGCCCTGGTAGTACTCGATGAATATCTCATCGAATGTTGTCTGTTTCCTCTTTTCCATGTTATGCTTCCTTCAGGTACGCGTATATTCTGTTCTCGTAGATTATGAACAGTATTGATATTATGAAGAATGCTGCTGACACTCCTGCGTGCTGGCTGAGCAGAGCAAGTGCTGATATGAGTGCCATGATTACGAATATCATGTCCTGTCCCAGTGAGTAACGCATCATACTCCTCTTATACCTGTCTTTTTGAAGTTCTTCTTGACCGCGTCAAGCATCTCCCCAAGCTCTTCAGGGGTGTATGACTGCTTTTTGTGGTATTCCGGGCTGAGTGTCTTCTCTGTGCTCATGAACTGCTGGAGGTAGTATGCTTTCGCCCCCTTTATCCACTCCCCTATCGCTATGATGTCTTCCTTTGCCAGCAGTCCTTTGACCACTGTTGTCCTGAATTCATGGTCTATGCTGCTTTCCTTTAAAATCTTTATGCTTTCTTCTATAAGCTTGGTGTTCGCGTTTATGCCTGTGGCTTCACCATACCTCTCTTTCGGGGCTTTTATGTCCATAGCCACGTAGTCCACTAGCTTCTCATCTATGATCTTCTTGAGAAGTGTGGGGACTGAGCCGTTCGTGTCCAGCTTTACCGCGAATCCCTTGTCCTTCATCTTGTGTATAAGCTTGACTATGTCAGGTGACATGAGCGGCTCCCCGCCCGTAATGCACACGCCGTCTATGAAGCGTTTCCTTTCCACTAGCGCGGTCAGGAGCTCGTTCTCTGTCATCGCCTCGATGTTCTCTATCTTTTCAGGGAGCACGAGTTCTGAGTTGTGGCAGAAAGGGCACCTGAAGTTGCATCCTGCTATGAATATTGTAGAGCATATCTTTTCCGGCCAGTCCACCAGGCTGGTCCTCTCTATGCCTGCAATTATCACGAGCATCTACCGAAAAGTCTGTTGTTATTAAATCTTGAGAGAAGTTCAAAAAGAGCGCAGAACTTCCTCAACTTCCTCTTTTGTTCCGCACCTGCGTGATTCCTTGCCATCGTCATCCACAAAAACCAGCATCGGCACAGAACTTACCGCGAACTTCCTCGCCTCAGCAAGCCCTTCAGGGGTGTGGCAGTTGATTATATCCCCCTTAACCTTTTCCTGGGAGCTCATGAGCTCCTTGAGGGGAACGCAGTTAGAGCACATCGGCGTGGTAAAGAGTTTATATTTCATGAATCTTGCCTCGTTTTTCTGTCGCCTCGCACATTCAAGGCGGTGCCGCTTAATCATTAAAAAGATGAAAAAAGATTCAGAAAGTGAACTTGTTCTTCAGCTCCATCGCTGTCTTCGGAAAGCCTCTTGTCGCATGGTCGCTCTTCTCGCTGACCTTCTCATCGAATTCCACGCGGTCCTTGAACTCTTCCTGTTTTCCCTTGTTCCATTGTTGAACTGGTCTCATGTATCCTACAACCCTTGAAAACACTTCGCATTTCATTCCGCATTTTGCCATCGCTGTCCGCCTCCTTTTTTTTTATTGGTCTATTGGTATATATTCGGCCGTACCTCTGAGTCTGTGCTCTTTCCTTCTGAGTCTTCATACGGGCAGGTCTCGTGCCTTCCTGGTATGTAGCCGTGCTTTGGGCATACGCTGAATGTCGGCGTTATCGTGAAATACGGCAGCCTGAAGTTGTAGGCTATCCTCTTCACCAGCTTCTTGCAGGTCTCTGCGTCGCTGACCCTCTCCCCCAGGAATCCGTGGAGAACTGTCCCTCCGGTGTACATTGTCTGCAGCGAGTCCTGCAGCTCGAGGGCTTCGAATACGTCTGTTGTGAAATTGACCGGAAGCTGCGTGGAGTTTGTGTAGTACGGGTTCTCCTTTCCTGCTGTTATGATGTCAGGGTACCTTTCCTTGTCTATCTTCGCGAACCTGTATGACACCCCTTCTGCGGGCGTGGCTTCAAGGTTGTAGATGTTGCCTGTCTCTTCCTGGTATTTCTTGAGCCTCTCGCGCATGAAGTCAAGGACCTCCTCTGCGAACGCTATGCCTTTCTTGTTGCCCATGTTGGTGTCTGCTCCGAAGAAGTTCTGCAATGCCTCGTTCATCCCGTTCACGCCTATGGTGTTGAAGTGGTTCTGAAGCGTGCCCAGGTATCTTTTCGTGAACGGCATGAGGCCGTTGTCCATGTTCCTCTGGACGAGCTTCCTCTTGACCTCAAGAGACTCTTTTGAGAGATCCATTAGCTTGGTCAGCCTCTCGAAGAACTCTTCCTTTGTCTTTGATAGGTATCCTATCCTCGGCATGTTTATGGTGATCACTCCCACGCTTCCTGTCATCTCCACTGCGCCGAAGAGCCCGCCGCCTTTCTGCCGCAGTTCCCTCATGTCCATCTGGAGCCTGCAGCACATGCTCCTTACGTCGCAGGGCTTGAGCTCTGAGTTGATGAAGTTCTGGAAGTAGGGGATGCCGTACTTGGCTGTCATCTCGAAAAGGAAGTTGGCGTTGTCGCTGTCCCACTCGAAGTCCCTTGTGACATTGTAGGTCGGGATCGGGAAAGTGAATACTCTTCCTTTTGCATCTCCTTCTGTGACAACTTCCATGAATGCCCTGTTTATCATGTCCATCTCTTCCTGGCAGTCGCCGTATGTGAAAGGCATCTCCTTTCCTCCTACGACCGCTTTCTTGTTGCGCAGGTCCTCGGGCACGACCCAGTCTAATGTCAGGTTGGAGAAAGGTGTCTGTCCGCCCCATCTTGTGGGCACGTTCATGTTGAATATGAATCCCTGTATGGCCTGCTTGACCTTGATATATGGTAGGTTGTCTGCCTTGACCAGCGGAGCGAGGTAGGTGTCGAAGCTGCTGAATGCCTGGGCTCCGGCCCATTCGTTCTGCAGCGTGCCGATGAAGTTGATTATCTGCCAGAGCGCTGAGTCCAGGTGCTTGGCAGGCTTGGAGTCTATCTTGCCGGGCACGCCGTTGAACCCTTCTGTGAGCAGCTGCCTGAGTGACCATCCTGCGCAGTAGCCTGCTATGCCCATGCCGAGATCATGTATGTGTATGTCTCCGTTCCTGTGCGCGTCCCCTATCTCTTTCGGGTATACATTGGTGAGTGTGTAGTGCGCGAACACCGATGTCGCTGCGTGCATGAGCAGGCCTGAGAGTGAGTAGTTCATGTTAGCGTTCTCTGCCACTCTCCAGTCTGACTGCTTGAGGTAGCCGTCCATGGTGGAGGTGACGTTCATCATGGCCTGGCCTTCGTCCCTCAGCCTCCTCCTCTGGTCCCTGTACAGGATATATGCCTTGGCTATCTCCACTTCAGAGCTTTCTATCAGGACTTTCTCTATGAGATCCTGTATCATCTCTACTGTAGGTATTACGCCGCCCCTGAAGAATATCTCGAGTATGGATATTACCTTTGATGAGAGGTTCTTTGCTTTGTTGTAGTCGTCCTGACCTACTGCTTTTATGGCCTTGAATATGCACTCTGTTATCCTGTTGTCATCGAATAGAACCAGCTGGCCGTCTCTTTTTTGTACTCTCTTGACCTTTGTAAGCTCCTCCATTGTATACATACCTCTCTTTTCAGCACCTTTTTTGGGTCCGCAGAAATAGCTGCGGGGATGGTTTTTGTTACTTTTTCAAAAGTTTGCTGAGTTCCTTGTTGAATTCTTCGATGTCGCTGAATTCCTTGTATACTGAAGCGAATCGCATGTAAGCGACCTTGTCCAGTCTCTTCAGCTTTTTTATGACCAGTTCGCCGATCTTCTTGCTCTCGATCTCTGTGGCATCCATTGCCTTGAGCTCTGATTCGACCTCGTCAACGAGCCTGTCTATCATCTCGTGTGTTATCGGCCTTTTCTCGCACGCCTTGACCACTCCGCCAACAATCTTCTCGCGGTCAAAGGTCTCTTTTGTCTTGTCCTTCTTTATCACTGTGAGCGATATCGCCTCCAAACGCTCATATGTTGTGTATCTCTTGCCGCAGGCGAGGCACTCGCGCCTCCTTCTTGTTGCGACATGGCCTTCTGTCTCCCGCTTATCAACGACCTTTGAGTCAAGGCTTCCGCAAAATGGACACTTCATAGTGGACTCCGATAGGTTAAGAGCAAAAAATTGTTTGTGGAAAAATTGTAAAAGACAAGGTTTTTCAGTGAATTCGGCAAATTTGCTAAAAACACAAGATGTTGTGCTTGTGAAACCCCTAATACACAATCAATGGTGTAAGCCCGTTGAACTAGTATTTAAGGTTTTTTGTTGTAAAAACTATATTATTCATTGCTGTTTTTTGAAAAAATATGATTGATTGAGACACTATCTTTTAGTAATTGTATGCTGTCTCTTTTGTTACTGCTTCAAGGTATTGCGATAAAAGCCCTTATGCTTATTTTTTCTGATTTATTTTCAGCAGTACTACTTTGTGATGTCACTGCTGTGATGCTGATTGTTTTGTCTTGATATTTTTCTTGGTTTTTTACCACAAACAATAAAAACCACCTTTATTTCTGCTGACGGATGGCTGAATCAAAGAGAACAGCGAGGAAATCAGATAAATCAGAGAAACCGGGCAATCTTGTGACCAAGGACATGCCTATCACTGATATAGTCATGAAGTATCCTGAGACATTCGAGGTCTTCATGAAGTATGGCATGCACTGCATCGGCTGCGCTGCCGCGCATTTCGAGAATCTGGAGCAGGGCTGCTTGGCGCACGGCATAGATGCTGACAAGATGGTGAAGGACCTTAACGCAGCTGCAGAGAAGGCAGTGAAGCAGAGGAAACAGGATGAGTGATTTATTCTTTTGCATGTTCTGGCAGCTGCCGCGCTGCTACTGGTCAAGTCGGTTGCTATGTGTCCATTTGCCTGCGGGTTGCTGCGCAAACACTGATGAACAAACTTCAAGTGCAACCATATCCGTAATGATTGCCTGAGGACACGCAGAAAGCGGCGGCAGCTGCCGCGCTGCTATCCTGATTTGCCTGCAAACTGCGCAT
>JAFGJH010000005.1 GCA_016929255.1 Candidatus Woesearchaeota archaeon | reverse complement strand
TCCGCTCGGAGGCGTCCCCCGCAAACGGCCCTGATGACTGATGCGAAAGCCTGCGGGAAAGGCGCCAAAGCACTTTCCGGACAGAGCTTCCAATAAATCAGAATGGAATGGCTGAAACTGCTGAATCGCGGCAAAAGGCATTGAAAATGAATCCCGCCTTATCAACATCAGCCCTGCTTACCGAACCTGCGGTGATGATCTTCGATGGCGTCGTGCATTATCGGGCCGATGCCTAACCTCCTCTTCAGCGACGCGACCTTCCTCTTGCCATACTTATTCTCCAGCGCGTCAAGGCTGTCGCGGAGCATCTCCTCCTGGAATACTATGCAGATGTCATCTTTCCGCTGCTCCATATAATGCACGCCGCTGACCAGCCATTCCAATGAGTATTCAGGATACCCTATCTTCCCGAGGTCCTCAAGATGCCTGTATATGCCGAAATGGCGGAAGTAATTGATGGGCTCAAGGATGTTGTCATGACATGCGTTCATCGAGTACGCCCTGATGACATCATAAGTTATGATCCGCGGCAGGCGGTCCTTCCTGTCCATCTCTGCAGAAGTCTCGGGCTGCGGAGGGATGCGCCCTATGCAGCCGACAGAAAGCTCTTCCATCCCCAGGCCCACACAATAATCAATCGTCCTCTTAAGAATCTCCTCGTCACTGATATGCATAATCTTGCCATCACCCGAAACATTCAAAGCCCTTCCAGGCCTGAAGGCACACAACACACCATCATGAATACCTAATCAATCCTTCTTATTGCCATCCGGAAACAGTTCCAGCTGTTTCAGGACAACATCCCTCTTCTTCGCAGGGAAGGCGTAACTGCCCACCATCCTGACAAGGTCGTCGATAAACATTTCCTCATATCCCTGGGCAAGCTCGTCAATCATCCTCCTCTGGTGCTCGAACACCACCTCATATCCTGTGCGCGCGATGCCCACCTTGCAGTGCAGAAGCTCGTGGAGAAGGTCCTCGCGGACACGGTCCGGACGGTAATCATACACTGTGACTGTCGCCTCCCTGTGTATGCTGTAGGATACATCAGCTATGGTGCCGGTCTCAGAATCCGGGCTGTATTCCACGCTGATGTGCCAGTCACGCATGTCAAGGACACCGACAAGCTCGTCGACCAGCCCGTTGAGGGTCTTCAGGACTTCCTCACTCTCATCCACACCATCCTCCCCTGCCCCATCATCCACAGAGACCTCAGATCCTGCCCATCCACCTTCTTCTTCCCCCGCGGCCTCTGGCGACGCAGGCGCTTTCCGTCCTCTCTCATTCTTCTTCATCCCTTCCCCCTCCCTCTATGATTGACTGCAAACCTGAAGAACCGACTGACGATCCTTCGCCCACTCCGCGCGACACCCAGCGGTGCACCTGGAACAAATTAAACTCCCCGTTCATGCCCGTGTCAAGTTCTACGTTGAAGTCCACAGTATACATCAGCCTGGGGCTGTTGAACCCTATGTAGCTGTCAGGGTCTCCGCTGTTGTCAGCCCATGTAGGCTCGACAATGACCCAGCGGGAAGTGCTGTCACTGAACGGCACATAGACCTCGGCCCACGCATGAACACCATCTATGGACATCCCGAATACGTCAGTGACATTGCCTGCCACCCGACGGGCAGGAACGCCGAAAGCGCGCATTATCGTGACAAAGAGGTCTGCGTAGTCATCGCAGTCCCCCCTCCCGTCGTCCAGCACGTCAACCGGATTGAGGTTGAGCTCCGGAAGATGATAATCTATGGTGCGGTCCGTGAAGTCCAGGGCATACCTGATCTTCGCGAGGACATTGTCCTTGCCTTCATACCCGTCGACGATGCGCTTTATCCTCTCATGGTCTGAAGGGAAGTCACGCCTGCTCTTAATATACTCACCCACATCCTCAGGCAGCAGGCCATACGAGCCCACACCAACCACAGAACCACCATCAAGATCAGGCACTTCACCAAGCCACATGGCCGACACAACCCTTACATCAAGGTCATGGTCAAAATCCCCCTCGGACAGGATGCCGTGCTCTGCGAGCCTGGCAAGATCAATGTAGAAATGCTCACCTTCCCGCGCACCAGCCGCTTTTTTCTCGACGTAACTGAGCGGGATCTCAGTATGGTTGATGATCACCTTCCCCACATAGAAGCCGTGCGGCATCATGTCGGGTATGCCTGGTTTGAGCTTCAGCCCTGCCCTGTAGCTCACAAGTCCCTCAAGATCATCGTAGTCCAGGCCGGACACGCGGACGCGAGACTCAAGACCGACCACCTGCCCTCCGTCGACAGGCCTTATGCAGAGCACCGAGCTGTTCTTTGCACCGTTCGCGACAGTGAACTCTGACCTGTCCGACTGCATATTATATATCACAACCGAATCCCTGAACACTGCCGCCTCTGTCCCAGGGGTGAGGCAGCCCTCCGCAGTAATCCTGGGCGGAGAGTAGTTCTCGTATTCTGACGTCACGCCGCGGACATATTCATTATATTCAGCCTTTCTCTTAGCCTCTGACGCGCATGAGCGAACGCCCAGACCGATTCCGGCGACGCATGCGGCGGCAGCAGCAGCAAGAACCGCCTTCTTCCATGGTGTCCACCATGAGAAACTTGGAAACTCATCCTCAACACCCCCATCTGCCTCTTCATCCTGTCTGACCTTCTTTATTCTTTTCTTATGCCAAAACATCTCCCAACACCTTCCTTTTCCTGAAAAACTATCTCAACACCTGGACAATTCATGACGAGAATTCCCCTTTAGCGAGGAGGAATCCACACATCAAGTGCAATCATATCACTTAACATTGATCAGCTTCCTGCCGATGACCCTGATGACCCTCACCCTCAACCTGCACTTATCGCTTCTTCTCTCATGACCTCTTGACGCTGTGATGTCGCGGAGCGCACAGCGCAGGTTGTACTGCCACAGCATCCTCTTTATCCTCCAGCGCAGGTCGACCATGCCGATCCTGTCAGGGCGAACCCTTTCTCTTGTCATCAGCATCATCATCCCAGATGCCCCTCACGGCTATCACCCCTTTCTGCTCGTTGAGCGGCACCATGTCAACATCCTCTCCGCCGAGCCAGTCCATCCCATGCTTCTGGTGGAACCTGGTCCGGGCATCCTTGAACTCCTCAGCGTTCTTCCACACGCTGCGCACAAACACCTTACCGTCAAAGGTCTCATGGCAGTCAATGCAGTTCTTCCACTCTGACTCTATCTTTGCGATTATGAACGGCGCGTCCGGCAGGGACCTGCTCTTGATGCTCAACTTCTGGACTATCATCACCTTGTAGCCAAGCAGAGCGTAGTTGGGCAGCACCAGCTGGGAGCAGGCATTCTCCGCGAACAGCCTGTTGTACAGCCTCTTGGCTGTGTTCTCGTCGGTGCCGACCTCCCTCGCAATCTCTTTCGGCGTGGCGTTGGGGGACCGCGTGATGCAGTTAAGTATGTCCCTCTCAGTCTTTTCCAGCTTGTATGTCCTTGGCATCTCAATCAACCTTAGTCAGCTTATCATTGATACCTGAATAATAGTACAGCGTAAGGTTTCCGCAGTTCCGGAGGTACTGCCCCAGGTTCTTCAGCTGCCTCCTCGCCTTTAGCGGGCTGTCGTTGACCTTGACCTCATATATATCCCAGTCCCCATCAACTATGCCGACGAGATCTATCTCACCTATGATCTGCCCTGTGCACGGGTCCCTGACCTCCACCTCTGTCGCGGTCAGGTTATACTGCCGCCTCACGCGCTCTTCCAGCATATGGACGAGCTCGCTGTGCCTGTCCTGGACCTTCCTGCCGCCCATGGTCACCGCTTCTTCCCCGCAGCCATCCTCTCAAGCTCAGACAGCACGTGGCCCTCAAGCACATGGACGTTCAGCTCGCGGAGCTTCGCCTCGCTGTCAGGCCCGCCGCGCCTCAACAGCCGGTCGTACCTCTTCCTGTGCTGCCAATACGCTGAAATTATCTCATTGTCGACGGCGACTGCAGGCAGCCTGTGCTCCAGCGCATAGTCATAGAGACCTGCCATGACATGCTCACAATCCTCTAGTTCCGGATACATCCACATCACCTTTAGCGAAGTTTTCTGATCATACCTGATGAACATAAACCTGGCAGGGAATGCTCAGACGCCGAAGCCTATCCTCTTCGTCTGCTGCTTCCTCCCCGCAACATCATAGCCTCGAATGGTCTCCTCTATCCTGCGCTGGATGATGAGAGTCTCCTCGGGCTTTATCATCCGCTCCTGAGGCATCTCTATGAACTGCCTGATCTGCCTCTCAGAGGTGGCCCTCAATACCTCAGCTATGTCGGCACCGTTGACGTCGAGACTGTAAAGCATGTCCGCCAGCCGCGCATAATCGTCAATCAGGTATATCTGCCTCTTGGCCGTGCGCTCCTTGTACGCCACCTGCTTCCGGAGTATCTCCTCAACGCCTTTCCTGTCAGGATGGGGTATCTCGACTATGTGGTCGAACCTGCCAGCCCTCTTCACGGCATCATCCATCATCTCTATCCTGTTCGTGGCGGCCACGTATATCAGCCCTTCACCCTCCGCCATGCCGTCCATGTACCTGAGCCAGACATTGACGCAGCGGTCTATCACACCAGTACTGTCAACCCCCCTCCTCTTGAACATCTGCTCAGCCTCGTCGATGAAGACAAGGACCTTGACACCCTTCTCCCTGTAGACCTCGTTGCACTTCCTGAGCATCTCCTCAAGGGTCCGCTCAGCCTCGCCGACCCACTTGCTTATGACGCGCGTTATCGGGATCTCCAGGAAATAGCAGTCAAGCTCATTCGAGATGGCCTTCGCCAGCATGGTCTTGCCGCACCCAGGAGGGCCGTGAAGCAGGAGTCCTCGCGGCGGCCTTATCGCGTAGGCCTCATACATCTTAGGGTACATGATTCCATATTCGAAGAGCCGTATCTTGTCGACGACAGGCTCAAGCCCGCCGACATCCCCGAACCGGATGTCCTCCTTGCAGACAGTGAACTCGTCCTCAAGGTTCCCGACAGGAAGGGCATACTCATCGAGCCTCTTCTTCTGCTGCTCAGCCACCTTCTGGAGCAGCGCATTTTGCTGGCGGAGCTTGAAGATGTACTCCATCTGCTTCTTTATGACATCAGACATCTGCCTGCGCTCCTCCTCCCACTGGATCCCCGGCCGCGGCTCCGGATCATGAAGCGCCCCGGGCTTTTTCTCTTCTGAAGGTTCAGCCACAGTCATCACGCACCCCTTTTCCTCTTCTCCTCCAGACAGCTTGACGCATCATCCCTCAGGACAGACCTGCCGATGTCACGCAGGTAATGTGCCGGTATCGCCTTCTCGCTGAAGTCGCCGGGCATAGGCATCACAAGACATTGTGCTGCCTGCGTCCTGGGGACAGAATATGAATAGTATTTCTCGGTCGGCGACACTCCCTGGAGTGTCGCAAGCTTATACGCCACGCCGAACCTGTTGTCGTCGGTCCTGTACAGCTTCATCCTGTTATCATGCGTGTGCCCTGCGAGGGTGACGTCCGCGCCGGCATTCTTCCCCGCACCTATCACCCCGCTCATGCCAGATCCTTTAGGGTCATGCTGGACGACAAGATTGATCGGGCCGAACATGACATTTCCCGCGATGTCAAGGCCGTAATCAGGGATATTGAGCCCTCTTGAATTGCTGTAGCCGCCGACAAAGACCCTTGCCCCGCGCTGCGGATCATCCTTGAAGTAGTCGGGCTTGCCGACCTCATACACACCAACACCCAGGGCCTTGAGACGCTGGACAAAGAAGTCTGTCTCGCGCATGCCGAGGTCGCGCAGCACCGCGTCGGCATGGTTGCCGGTAGTGCAGACATGCGCCCACTTGAGCCCCCTGCTGCCCAGCGAAGGAAGAAGGAATCTCTGGAAGTAGTCCGCGACCCTCTCCAGTATGACCTTCATGCTCTCGACGCTGCCGCCCATGGCGTCGTTGGTCATCTTGGTCGCGAGCGCGACCACATCATCGAGGCTGTCCGGCCTGAAGTTCGCAAGGAGCCTCAGATTCTCCCTCATCAGCTCATGAGGGTCGCGCTTCTCGTGATATCGGTGGTCCCATTTCCTGGAGTTAGCCTCTGCTACATCGCCGGCGTTTATGTAGCCGCGCGCAGCCGCCTGCCTTCCCCTGAAGTATGTCCTGTTCTTCACCAGGAGCCTGTACAGCTCAACCCACCCGTCCCTGACGATGGGACTCTCCTCAGGCGACCCGATGTGCTCGTCAGACGACGCGCATATTATCGTGTACTCCTCGGGCTGGCGAAGGACAGAACCGTCAGCAAAGTTCTGGTACTGTATCCATTCAGTCCCCACTATCCCGTTCTCGTCCTTGGTCAGGACAGTCACTCCAGCGACCCCATCATTGTTGTACCGGTCTGTCGCGGCGATCTTCCTCGTGTTCATCGGCTTGCCGCCGCTCATCCTGACCGCTTTCCTGCCCTTGACATATTCACCTATCAAGCGCTGGTCCTCAAAAGGCAGCGCCATCACGACGGTGATGTGCCTATCGCACGTCTCAGGATCATAAGATGACTGGTTCTTGAAATTGGTCTCGTCCGGATGGTCCCTGACCTTCTGCAGCTGCTTGTACCCTATGCCGAAGTGCCCGCTCTCGAGAATCACGTCGATGCCCTCATACTTCGCGAGCTTGCCGTGGACAGACTTGACGAGCGCCTTGTCCCGCGTCCTGACAGGGTTCCATGTCGGGTTCCTGCTGTGGGCATAGTCCACCACCATCCCCCTGAAATCGACAACCGACTGCGAGGTCACGAGCTCCACGCCGAGACGGTCGCACATCTCCCTGTACTTCCCGTAAATCTCGTTCATGAAACGCTGCGTGAAGAACTGGTGAGCCGGGCGGACGCGCTTCTCCCTGTAGAGCTTCTGCTCCTGGTAAAGGTCCTGCAGCTTGTTTTCTATGCCATCCACCTTCTTGGCGCGCAGGTCTATCTTCCCCTTCAGCGTACTGCGCTGCTGTGCCTGTTCAGGCAGGTCACCTATGCATGCATATTCCTTCTGCATCGTCTTCAGGTCGCTCTGTATGCTCTTCTTCTTGGACTTGAGATGCGTTATCGAATCCCCGATGGCAGCCTGGCAGCGTATGAGCATCTCATTCAGCATCGCAGAGACTGTGTATTGTATATCATCAGAATGGAGCGAAAGGACCACCTTCCCAGCATGGGGAACGCGACTCTTCAGCTCCTTGAGCCGTTCCTCGACGATGCCGAGCTGAACATCCATCATCATCTTGTACTGCTCCTTGTTCGGCACGGCCTCACCCGCCTTTTTGCACTCCTCCTCGGACTTATCCCAGAAGGTCAGCCGGTCGTTGAGGTACTCGGGCCGGTCAAGCCTAGTCACCGCGCCGTCGATGAGTATCCCTGTAAGCCCCTTGTCGGAGGACATGACCTCGACGAGCCTCTCGTATGCCTCTGCATTGAAATAGGCAGTATCATACCCAACTTCGCTCAGGAAGTATACCCTGGAACCAGAAGTGTGCCTCTCACCGGAAGTGTGCTTGCCGACGATGCCCTCCAGCGAAGCGTCAGGGGTGCAATCCCCTCCAGCAGGTCTGTCTTGTCCAGCCATTTTGCGAACCTCTTTTGCTTGCTCATCTCGATAGATAGTGCAGGGCAAGGGAGGATGTTTTCCGGGCGATACTCCAAAGCGGTTCTGCTTTGGTGGAGAACAAAGTGTTGAGTGCGCCTCCCAAGCCCTACAAAAATGACCTCTTTTGAACATGCCTCTTTTTGCTCACCTCTCAATCCTCTTCAGCATCAGCCCCTTCAACTGCGGGAGTCCCGACGGCAGGCTCTGTCCTGTCAAGCAGGCCGGCAAAAGCCCTTATCGGCGTGCCAAGCGTGAACAGCGTCACAGGCGTGCCCCTGTAAGTCATTATCTGCCCCATGACACCGGCCCAGTAGAGCTGGTCGCCACGACGGACAAAGTAAGGGCTGCCTGAATTCCCGAAAGTGCTCGTTATGTCAATGACGTCGAGATGCTCGTTGTCCTCAGGATCGAAATAGTCCGGATGTGATATGACCCCCCTAGTCACTGCGGAGAAACGCCCCCGCGGATAGCCTACGACATACACCTCCTCCCCCAGGCACGGCGTGATTGAGCGGTCAGCGACGTAAGAATCAGATATGGTCAGCCTCTGCGGCGTCCTGACGACCGCGATGTCCAGCTCCGCGTCCTTCGCGACCTCCTCGACGAGAATGTCGTCAGAGTCGTCAGTGTCACCGGCATCCGCGACAAGGGTGGTGCGCTCGCTGACTTTAGTGTATGTGTTCAGCACTATCGCGAGTCCGCCAGGCCCCGGCACCAGCTCAACTTCCGTGATTCGCTCAGGGTCATCGACAACATGCACATTCGTGACAAGGTACGTGTACCCGCCACGGTAAGCGTAAGCCAAGGCAGTCCCGTGGCCTGTCCTCGTCTCAGTGGGCGCGCCTTCCGGCGCACCATCCAGCCTGTACTCCGCGACTGTCCTCACGCAGTGCACAGAATCCACGATAGAGCCGAGGTCATCCCGTACACGTGCGTCCCTTGCCTCTATTGCATTGACTGTCCGGGCATAGGTAGATACGCATCCGACCTGCGGGGCTCCGACAGCGGCTGCCAGAAAAGCTGCCGCTAATATAGACAGACTCTTTTTTACCATATCCTTCACCTTCGCAAGGACTAAGAACTCGACCGTCTTAGCGAGGTTTGGTCCGCCCTCAGTCCGCACAACCCACTTTGTTTTTTTTTCTGAGGTGATTTCAGTAACAACAGTACCTTTCACCCCGTATAGAAATATAGTTTTTTTAATATTTAAAACTTATTCAAGCTGAAAACACTTTTTTGATAAAAAATGTTTGAAAAAAACAAATCAAAATGCAAACCGAATAAAAGACGGAAAAATGTGAGAAAATTATGGCGTAATATTCACGAAAAATGGTGTTCTGATTGAATATTTCATCGTCTGTTTGCTTTTTTTGCAATAAAAGATGAATATATTATGATTTGATTAATAAACAAGGGCTTGTGTTTTTTACGTGTGTGAAAAAGAACAAAGAAAGCAAGAAAGACAGCCTGCAAAACAGCTCAGACCACATCAGAGGTATTACCAATGCAGGCAGCTGCGCGCTGCTACGGATGATGCCCGCTGCCAATCAATGAAAAAACCAGCCATGCTTGCGCAATAACCACATATTTCAGAATAAGTGCAGCCCATTCCCGAATTTATCCTCAGAAGACACTCTCAGAGCAGCGGCAGCTGCCGCGCTGCTATCCTGATTTGCCTGCAAACTGCGCATCATCTGCCGTTTAAGGCTTATGCCTTCCATTTATGTCTGCGAAGCAGCAGGTTTCTGTTCTCTTTGCTGACCGACGCATGAGCAGCGGCAGCTGCCGCGTATGTAAATCCAGCACCAGCACCCCCAGGACAGCATCCAGATCACCGAACATTTACAAACATTTAAATAGCACTTTTACCATATATCATACCTACATCTTTGGGGGATCAGGGCGACAGGCAAAACTCTCTTGTCTTCTCCTGACAATCCTGCAGCAACATACAACAGCTTGACCGCGAGGCATGGCTGCCAGGCAATCCGGGAGGTAGATATGCATGCACATCCATAAAGGAACATTCAGGCCAAACCTAGAATGGGAGCGCTTCAGGTACACACTGCCGAAGTCAAAAGCCCAAGTAGAGATCATCCGCGAAATAGTCATGAACGACGAAGACCTGGAATTCATGGAGATGTCAAGAGCGAACTGACAAGAAACAGACAAGAACACGCGGACCTGATCCGCAGACTCAATTTCTTTCGAGATAGATTATAGTCAGTATAAGAAAACCGATAAAGAGAATACCAGGAAGGAACATCACCAGTATCGCCGTTGTCCCGCCGATGCCTCCAGTAACCGCAGCACCAGATAAACAGCCATCAGAACTGCCAGCAATGGCAAGGACAAAACCGATAATTGTGACTGCAAAAATCATTATCAGGCACACCAGCAATCTTAATCGCAGCTTGTCCATTATAACCTCTTTCTTTTGTTTTGAGTGTTTCCAGATTGAGCTTATAAAGAGACTTATAAATGTTTTGTATCGATTGTGCATCATATGATGATGAAAAACAGCCTTATCAACAAACGCGCAGGCACTGAGCCGGGACCGAGCCTCAACAAACAAAAACTATTTAAACCGAATTACAAAATCATCAACAGATGGTATTAGAGGCATTACTCAACCCAAAAAAGGCAGAAAGGAAACCATGGGAACTGTTCTTCATCGGCCTTGTATATGCCTCATTCTCATTCCTGCTCAGCTGGTGGGTCTTCAAGGAATACATAAGCATAATCATGGTCACACTAACAGCGATATGCTCTGTGCCGCTGCTCTACAACATAATAAAGCTTGAAGAACAGAAGGACGAGAACCTGCCGAAGAAAGAATACTGGCTGATCAAGGAGCACGGCAAGGCAGTGTCTGCCTTCACTTTCCTTTTCATGGGATTTGTCGCCGCTTTCCTTGTATTGTTCATCATTCTGCCCAGCCCAACCGCGCACGATGTCTTCAGCGCCCAGCTGAACACAATATCCCAGTTAAAGTCAAGCTCACCCACAGGCAGCTTCCTGACCACCCTGCCCAACATAGTGCCCATACTGACCAATAACCTAAAGATACTCATATTCTGCTTCCTGCTGTCATTCTTCTTCGGAGCCGGAGCGATATTCGTGCTCACGTGGAACGCATCTGTCGTCGCAGTCGCAGTAGGCATCTTCGTGAGGAACAATCTCTTGTCCCATCTCAGCCCATCAGTCGCTGTCTACTCGCAGTTCATCTCATTGGGTGTGGTCAAGTACCTGACGCACGGCATCTTCGAGATTGTCGCATATTTCATCGGAGCGCTCGCAGGAGGCATAATATCCATAGCCATCATAAGGCATGATTTCGGCACACCAGCGTTCAAGAAGACCTTGCTTGACTCCCTGGACATAATGGCCCTTTCCATAATAATCATATTCGTAGCGGCAATCATCGAAGTCTTCTTGACACCAGTCTTTGTTTAGAAAATATAGAAAATCACAGCAGATGATTGAGCGCAAATTCTTCTAATGGCAAGAAAATACACACAAAGTAGGATTAAGTGCTACATTCCAAAATTAAACATACATTGTAAGACAAAATACACACAAAGTAGGATAATAAGAAATAAAAAGTACACACATAGTAAGATGAAAAAGGAAAAATTTTTATAGTAAAAACACACATAGTAGGAACAAGTCCAAAAGATCTCCACCGACAAAAGATATTTAAATACGATACACACATAGTAAGACGATGATTTGAGGCACATGAAGGAATTTAAACGCCAAATACGTTTTTTAAAAGAGACTACATCAAAAAAAGAGGCGTTACGAGATTAAAATTGAGAAAGAAGCAGTAAACAGCGGTCTTGAAGGATTAAGCGATGGAAAAGATGCTTTTTCTGGGTCTGACATACTTGTACCCACCACAATATTCTGCGACAGGTCACTGAGCTTCCTGGAATCGCTGGTCGAATACCTCAAGGAACAGCTGCAGCTGTCCTACCATGAGATAGGAGTCATGACAAACAGGGACGAGAGGAACATTTGGACACTATACAACAGGGCACTGAAAAAACGCTCATCAAGATCGCCTTCCGCGAGAAAAGCTCCAGTTGTCCAGATACCGCTCGCGGTCGTCACTGACCGTTCAGTCTCTATCCTTGAAGTCGTTGTCGAATACCTGCGCGACAAGGCGCATTTCTCGAACCACCAGATAGCAATCACGCTCAACAGGTCAGACAAGACTGTCTCAACAGTCTACATGAGGACGAAAAAGAAGAGGTCACCGCCAAATGCCTCATAAGACAATGTTCAAAGCACTGGAAAGTGAAGTCGCGGACAGAGGCATCGCCAAGATAAATGCAGAACTCAACTCCCTGAACAAGAGCCTCAGCAAGATACCTGAGAAGCACGACAGGCACAGGACGAAGAAGATATCCTTGCAGATAGGCTATGCCATCGCCCTGGCTCTGTTCATCATCATATCGATAGCTCTCCTGAGGAACGCAGGGATAACCGCGATGATAATCGGAGGAGAGGAGCACATCACATATGTCCAGTCAGTGAATGCAAACATAACAGAAGTGCAGGAGATGACCTGGGTGCTGGACGAACACCCTAACCTTTTCAACCTCAAGTCAGTCAAGTTCAGCGGCTATCTGAAAGGGGAAGGCAGCGCAAAAGTATACCTTGTAGGCAGCAACGGCAGGAGATTCCTGGTTCTGGACGAGAAAACCATAAGACGGGAAGGCATCCGGATGATAACCGGCTTCGCAATCAATATACCTGAAGGCACACGGCTGGCAGAGACACCTGACGAAAGGAGGATAACCACAGTCATCGAGTACAACCAGGGGACCACATGGGACACAGACGACGACGGCACAGCATACATCGAGGACGGCGTGGTGGACCTGACCGTGGCGAACACCGAGTTCAACTGGGAAGCGGACGGGAGAATGCTATGCACAAAGTGGGTGGTGGCGAACGAAGAGGGTGTCGAGACCACAACATGCAACGGCAATGCAGAATGCTGCTCACTTGCAGGCGTGGCGCCTGAAGAGGAAGAATGGAACGGGCCGCTATACATATTCCACGGAAAGTACGGCGCGACAGAGCAGAACACAGTCATGGCACAGGTGGTGTTCCTCAACCAGAGCACAGGCGAAGAGACATACATTGAGAGCACGGTGGGAGAAGCAGCATACACGACAGTCAGGTTCGTGGACAAGCCAATCACAAACTTCAGGGGAGCATGCGACGAGACATGCACGCTGCCTGACAGCCTTGATTCTGCAGAGTACACCATAGAGGTTGAGCTCAGCACAGGCATGGAGCTATTCATAGGCAATATCACATACGCGGTGGATAAGCTTGCTGCGGAACCGCCTGAAGAGCCTGAAGAGCCTGAAGAGCTAAATTCCACCAACATGACAATTGAGACGAACGCAACAAATCCCGCCAATGATAACCAGACCAGCCTCACCGCGACAGGAGCGAATGTCAGCTACAGCAAAGTCAAGGCAGACGCAAGATATGACGCGATAGTGGACGCGACATCATACGACAATGAGACAGACACGCTCACTGTCGTGTTCCACCACAACTCCGCGACACCCCTGCCAGTAACTGTCAAAGGAAAGGCAGACCACACCCTGGACAAGAACTCCAGCAGCGCGGGGGAGAACGTCACGCTGGTAGTCAGTAACTGGAGCGAGAGGAAATTCCGCATAGTAGTGGGCTCGCACACCGAGGTGCTGGAGTTCGGGGAGGCGCAGGAAGTCACGCTTGACACAACCATAACAGACGCCGAAGGGGAGACAGTCGCGGCGACAATAGAAGTCATAGACAGCGTGATGGAAGAGACAGTCGCGGAGAACACAGGTACTGAGATGACACTCGAAGAGGGCGATTATGACGTCAATGTAGAGCTCACAGGACTGCCGATAACGAAAATAGAAATCAAAGATGTCCCGGTATATGAAAACACAACTGAATTCATCAAAGTATCTGACGTCGCAGAGACAGGCGAGCTTTCCGGCTACACAGAGGTCTATGCCATAGACCCGACAGCAATCAACTTCGCCAACGCCACGGTTACTGCCACAGCCACAGGAAGCAGGCTGTACAAGTGCGCAAACTGGAGCTTCGATAACCAGACCTGCCTTGACAGCAAATGGGTCTTCCTGCAGAGCATAATACCCGGAGAGGATTACACCTTTGTCCTGACACCTGACGATCCCGGACTCGCGGAAGGCAGCGGAACGTTCTTCGAGGGATGGGAATCAAACAGCCTCAGCACCAACAACTGGACGCAGAGCGGAGCAGGAAACGACTGCGTCATCGTGACCCAGAAAATCTATGCGGGAAGCTACTCGCTCCAGTGCATGCCATACGGAGCAGAGAACTCCATCCTGACCACAGTCGACACAACAGGATACACAAATGTATACTTCAGCTTCTATGCGACCACTTCGGGACTCGACTCAGGAGAGTACATGTCAGCAGACTGGTACAACGGCACAGCGTGGACCAATGTTATGCCTCAGACACAGACAATAGATTCATACACCTTATATAACTACAGCCTCCCGTCCAGCGCAGACAACAACACAGACCTCAAGATAAGGTTCAACTGCTACGCAGGGTCCAACAATGAGCGGTGCTTTGTCGAAAATGTGCGGGTGACCGGCACATACATAATCAACAATACAGCACCCACGCATAGCACACCCGTGCTCAACAGCTCCGCGGGGACGAACACCACGAACGAGAACATCACCTGCTATAACCAAAGCACCTACGACGCAGACGGAGACAGTGTAAAGAACATAATAAACTGGTACAAGAACGACACATCACTGGCCGTGCTTAACCTGCCGTTCGAAGGCACAGACGGAAATGAACCAAGCTGGACAAAAGATCATTCTGGCAACGCAAATCATGGAACAGTATACGGAGCGACATGGAGCAGCACCGGAGGATATAATGGAAGAGGAGCATACAGCTTCAACGGAGCGAACAGCTACATCAACCTGGGTGCGCCAAGCTCGCTGAACTTCGCAGGCAACACAAGCTTCACCATATCTGCATGGGTCAAGGTGATGGGAGGTACGGGCGCTCACAGACCCATAGTCGTGAAAGGCGACACGCAGTACACGCTCAAGATATACACAAACAACACGTTCGAGACCTGCGCATACGACACGACGTGGAAGTGCGCGTACTCCACAAGCAACCTGACACAGGGCGCATGGTACCACCTGGCAGCAAGGTTCGGGAACGGGAACGTATCGCTCTGGGTAAATGGGACATTCCAGAGCTCCACCGCGTATTCTGGAATCACCACCAGCGCATACGATGTGAACATAGGAAGGGATGCCCAGAACCCCGCGAGGCTGTTCAACGGCATGATAGATGAAGTCCAGATATTCGACCGCGCGCTGTCAGCAGAGCAGATACAGGCGCTATACCAGGGCAGGACAGACATGATGGTCAGCCAGGAGACCTCTGCAGGGGATATCTGGAAGTGCGCAGTGACGCCGAACGACGGGACGACAGACGGCAGCACACTGGAGTCAAACACGCTGACCATAAATGCTTTCATCGACACAACACCTCCAGGCACGATAAGCGGACTCTCTGAGGCATCCACCGCCAAGACCTGGATAAACTGGAACTGGACAAACCCGACAGACAGCGACTTCGCAGAAGCGATAATATACCTAAACGGGACGAACGTAGCGAACACCAGCAGCAATCATTACAACGCGACAGGGCTTGCGACATACACCACCTACAAGCTCACAGTCATGACCAAAGACACAACAGGCAATGTCAACACGACCAATGTATCAGACAACGCAATGACGCAGGACGGCATCGCGCCACAATACTCAGACATCAAGGACCAGAACAGCACGCAGTATGCACCCGGCAAGAGCTACCAGTTCAACATAACATGGACAGACAACATAAATGTCAACCAGGTCACTTTCGAGTTCGACGGGATCAACCACACCAATGCGAGCAGCAGCGGTGATGAGTATTACATATCATTGGCGGACCTTGCTGCTGGAAACCACACGTACGGGTGGTACGCTGATGACTTCCTGAACAATGCAAACCAGACCGGAAATATCACTTTCTCAATAAGCAATGCCGCACCTGCATTGACCCTCACCGCAGCGCCCGGCTGGAGCTCCACCTACGGGACAGAAGTCACTGTCAACTGCACAACACCAGATGAGGGTGTCACTCCGCAGCTCTACAGGAACGGGACTCCAGCATCGATACCTGATGTGCAGGCGCTTGGCGCAGGAGAATACCTCTACGTGTGC